>CAZCJY010000017.1:21386-21491 GCA_964498975.1 uncultured Methylocystis sp. | reverse complement strand
TTGACGCGGTCGATGAGCTTTTTCGAGGTCGGGCCGAGGTTGGAGCCCGCCGAATTCGCGGCGTTATAGGGCGCGTCAACGGTTTTGCTCGGGTCGGCGGGATCT
>CAZCJY010000017.1:0-21376 GCA_964498975.1 uncultured Methylocystis sp. | reverse complement strand
CATGGAAGTAGCGGTCGGAGGCGAAGTTCTGACCAATCAGGGACGAGCCGACAATTTTTCCGTCGCGCTCGATGACGCTGCCATTGGCTTTGTCCGACAGAGCGAGTTGCGCGACGCCGGTAATCGCAAGCGGGTAAGCAAGGCCCGTCAGGGCCGTGAATAGTACGATCATCACGATCGCGGGACGCAGTTGGGCCAACATGATGGGCTCCTCAAGCCAGATGCAAAACCGAGACGGCGACGTCGATGAGCTTGATGCCGATGAACGGCGCGACGAGGCCGCCGAGGCCATAGATCAGCAGATTGCGGCGCAGAAGCGCGGCGGCGCCAACGGGGCGATAGGCGACCCCTTTCAAGGCGAGCGGGATCAACGCGATGATAATCAACGCATTGAAGATCACCGCCGAGAGGATCGCCGATTGCGGCGAGGCGAGCTTCATGATGTTGATCGCTTCGAGCTCGGGATAGGTGACGACGAACAACGCCGGGATGATCGCGAAATATTTGGCGACGTCGTTGGCGATCGAGAAGGTCGTCAGCGATCCGCGCGTCATCAGCAATTGCTTGCCGATGGCGACGATTTCGATGAGCTTGGTCGGATCGCTATCTAGATCGACCATATTGCCCGCTTCACGCGCGGCCTGCGTGCCGGTCTGCATAGCGACGCCGACATCGGCTTGCGCCAGCGCCGGCGCGTCATTGGTGCCGTCGCCGCACATGGCGATGAGACGGCCGCCTTGTTGCTCCTTGCGGATATAGGTGAGCTTGTCCTCGGGCGTCGCCTGCGCGATGAAATCGTCGACGCCGGCTTCCGAGGCGATCGCCGCCGCCGTAAGCGGATTGTCGCCCGTCACCATAACCGTCTTGATGCCCATCGCGCGCAAGGCCGCGAACCTGTCCTTGATGTCGGGTTTGACGATATCCTTGAGATGAACGACACCGAGCACGCGCCCGTTCTCCGACACGGCGAGCGGCGTGCCGCCGGCGCGAGAGATGCGCTCGACGGTCCGTTTGAAGTCTTCGGGGGCGTAATTATTAGACAAGCCCGCATGGGCGACGACCGAATCGACCGCGCCCTTGCGCAGCGCGCGCCTAGGAAGATCGACGCCCGAGATGCGCGTGTGGGCGGAGAAAGGAACAATCCGCGCATCGGCGTCGATTTTAGGCTCCTTGAGGCCATAGCGGCTCATCGCCAGAGCGACGATCGAACGGCCTTCCGGGGTTTCATCCGAAAGAGAAGCGAGCAAAACCGCTTCGGCAAGGGCGCGTTCCGATACGCCTCCGACCGGGATGAACTCATCCGCCATACGATTGCCGAAGGTGATGGTGCCGGTCTTGTCGAGCAACAATGTGTCGACGTCGCCCGCCGCCTCCACCGCGCGGCCGGACGTGGCGATGACATTGAAGCGGATCAGCCGATCCATGCCGGCGATGCCGATCGCCGACAGCAGACCGCCGATGGTCGTGGGGATTAGGCAGACCAACAAGGCGATGAGCACCGTGACCGAAAGAACGGTTCCCGAATAGCCGGCGAGCGGCCACAAGGTCACGCAGACGATCAGGAAAATGATCGTGAGACCGGACAACAGAATCGACAGAGCGAGTTCGTTTGGCGTCTTCTGACGCTCGGCGCCTTCCACCAGCGCGATCATGCGGTCGATGAAGGTCGAGCCGGGCGCCGCCGTGATCTTCACCTTAATCCAGTCCGATAGAACCGTCGTGCCGCCCGTGACGGCCGAACGGTCGCCGCCAGCCTCGCGAATGACCGGAGCGGACTCGCCCGTGATGGCCGACTCATTGACCGAGGCGACGCCCTCGATGATTTCGCCATCGCCCGGAATGAGATCGCCGGCCTCGACGAGAACCACGTCGCCGATTTTCAGATCGAGCGCGGAAACGCCCTCGACGACGTCTTTCATGCCGCTCTTTCCGCTCGGGTCGATCAATCGCTTTGCGCGCGTATCCGAGCGGGTCTTGCGCAGAGCGTCGGCCTGCGCCTTCCCGCGCCCTTCCGCCACAGCTTCAGCGAAATTTGCGAACAGCACGGTGAACCAAAGCCATGCTGCGATCTGGCCGGTGAACAGCGCGGTTCCGTTCTGCGCGACGAGGTCTCGAAGAAAAATCAAGGTCACGAAAGCAGAGACGACCTCGGTGACGAAGATGACGGGATTGCGCGCCAGTTGGCGCGGATCGAGCTTTCGGAACGCGTCGATCGAGGCGCGCTTGATGATGGCCGGATCGAAAAGGCCAGGAGCGACGACTTTATGAGACATGGACGAACTCCGCTCAGAAGGCTTTGCCGGCTTGCAGCAGGAAGTGCTCCACGATCGGACCGAGCGCGAGCGCCGGGAAATATTGGAGCAGATAGAGGATGACAATGACGCCGATCAGCAGTCCGACAAACAGCGGCCCATGCGTCGGGAACGTGCCCGCCGAAGCAGGCGCCTTCTTCTTCGCCGCAAAGGAGCCCGCCATCGCCAGCACCGGGACGACAAAAGCGAAGCGGCCGAAAAGCATGGCGAGGCCAAGCGTCGTGTTGTACCAAGGCGTATTGCCGCTGAGCCCCGCGAAGGCTGAGCCGTTATTGTCGTTGGCCGAGGCGAAAGCGTAGAGAATTTCGGAGAGGCCGTGCGGGCCGGCGTTGTTCAAGCTAGCAAGGCCGGTCTGCAACATCACCGACGCCGCCGAGAATCCGAGCACCGTGAGCGGATAGATGAGAACCGCCAGCATCGCGAGTTTCATCTCGCGGGCTTCGATCTTCTTGCCGAGATATTCCGGCGTCCGCCCGACCATGAGGCCCGCGATGAAGACCGCGATGACGGCGAGAACCAGGAAGCCATAAAGGCCGGCGCCGACGCCGCCGGGCGCGATGCTGCCCATCAGCATGTTGAACAGAGGCACGAGCCCGCCGAGCGGCATGAAGGAGTCATGCATGGAATTGACCGCGCCGGTGCTGGTGCCCGTGGTTGCAGTCGCAAACAACGCGCTGGTGGCGACGCCGAAGCGCACCTCCTTGCCTTCCATATTGCCGGGAGAGGGATCGACGCCGATCGCGGTGAGCAAGGGATTGCCATTGGCCTCGGCCCAATAAGCGACGAGAACGCCGACGGCAAGGACGATGAACATCGTGACGGCGATCGCGCGTCCTTGCCGAAAATCAAAGACCGCTCGCCCGAAAGCGAAGGCCGTCGCGAAGGGGGTGACCAGCAAGGCCCATATTTCAAGCATGTTGGACCAGGCGTTGGGGCTCTCGAACGGGTGCGCGGAGTTGGCGTTGAAAAAGCCGCCGCCATTGGTGCCGAGCTCCTTGATCGCCTCCTGGCTCGCCATGGGGCCGATGGAAATGATCTGCTTGGCGCCTTCCAGCGTCGTCGCCTCCACCGAGCCAGCGAGCGTCTGCGGAACGCCAAGCGCGACCAGAGCAAGCGCGACAATGATCGACAGCGGCAGCAGCACGTAAAGCGTCGAGCGCGTCAGATCGACCCAGAAATTGCCGATCGTCGGCGACTCCGCGCGCGAAAATCCGCGCACCAGAGCAAAGGCCATCGCGAGGCCGGTCGCGGCGGAGACGAAATTGTGAACCGTCAATCCGAGCATCTGTGTGAGATGACTCATCGTCGTCTCGCCAGCGTAGTTCTGCCAGTTCGTGTTGGTGACAAAACTCACAGAGGTATTGAAGGCGAGATCAGCCGGCACGCCGTCGAAACCCGACGGATTGAGCGGCAGAATGTTCTGTAGCCGCTGCAGCGCATAGAGCGAGGCGAAGCCGACCAGGCTGAAGGCGAGCATGGCGACCGTGTAAACGAGCCAGCTCTGCTCCCGCGCCGGATCGACGCCGGAAAGCTTGTAGAAAACGCGTTCCACCGGCGCGAGGACTGGAGACAGCAATGTGCGCTCCCCCGCGAGCACGCGGGCGATATAGGCGCTGAGCGGGATGGCCGCGGCGATTACGGCCGCGAGCACGATGGCGATCTGCGCCCATCCGATGACGGTCATGATGGCATCCTCTGAAGAGCCCGAGCCTGTTTCCTAAAACTTCTCGGGATGGAGCAGCGTGTAAACGAGATAGACGCCAAGCAAGATGGCGACGCCCAAGCCGACGATGGGTTCATACATGACGCGCTCCTCTCAAAGACGACCGCAGGCGCGTGCATAGAGGCCCATCAACGCCAGGAAAATCACGCCGATGGCGACGTAAACTAAATCGAGCATGCCTGCCTCCCGTTTCGATGGGGCGGAATATGCCGCTAAAGGATGTAAGGGCTCCATTCGGAATTTGGCCCATGTGTATAAAGGCCGCATAAAGGAGCGCTCGGGGATGGTCTTCGCCTTCCAGCATCGTGGCGCTCCTTCAAAGGCGCCGGCGGACGCGCAAAAATACGCCCAGGAGGATCCCGAAAACAAAAGCGCCGAAGGCGACGTCATGGAGCCCGCGCATATTCCTTTCCCGTTCCAATGGAACCGCGGGAATATGCCGACAAAGGATGTAAGGGGTCTATTCGGAATAGCGCCGTTGCGCATAAGGGACGCATAAAGATGACGGTTGCGTGAAATGGAATTCAGCAGACTCTCGAGGACGCGCGCGCTCCGTTTTGTAACCGTCTGACGGCGCATTACGCAATTTCGAGCGCGCGACCGTTTCCGCTTCGAGCAGGAAACCGCGGTGGCGTCGCCAGTGTCATATGGGTTCCGATCGGCATCTGGATCGGCTTGCGCCCGGATCTGGCGCGCATTGCGCAGCCGATCGCCCAGTTCATGGCGGCCTTTCCCGCCAATCTTCTGTTTCCGATCGCGGTCTCAGGGATTGTCGCGTTCCGGCTCAATCCTAACATTTGGCTGAACCCGCTGATGATCCTCGGCACGCAATGGTACATCTTATTCAATGTGATCGCCGGCGCATCGACCATTCCGAGCGAGCTGCGCTACATCGGCGCAGACTTCCACATTCACGGATGGCTGTGGTGGCGACGGATCGCCCTGCCCGCCGTTTTTCCATTCTATGTGACAGGCGCGATCACGGCTTCCGAAGGTTCCTGGAACGCCAGCATCGTCGCCGAAGTCGCAAGCTGGGGCCAGGACAAGCTGCAGGCGGAGGGACTCGGCGCCTATATCGCCAAGGCGACCGCGGCTGGCGACTTTCATCGCATCGTGCTCGGCATTGCCGTCATGAGCGCATTTGTCGTCGTCATCAACCGCGCGTTTTGGCGTCCGCTTTATTACTATGCAGAACGCAAGTTTCGCCTTGGCTGAAGGAGGATCATATGGATCCGGCTCCCCTGCTGGACGCTCACCGAATTCGAAAGGCTTTTCCCAAGCCCGATGGCGGCGAACTACTCGTCCTGGACGACATCGATCTCACCTTGCGTGAAGGCGAGATCGTCGGTTTGCTCGGCCGATCAGGATCAGGCAAGTCGACGCTGTTGCGCTTGATCGCCGGCCTTTCTCGGCCGGCGAGGGGATCAATCAACTATCTCGGGGAGATCGTCGAGGGTCCGCCGCCGGGGATCGCCATGGTGTTTCAGGGCTTCGCCCTCTTCCCATGGCTTACCGTTCGCGAAAACGTCGAGATCGGCCTCGAGGCTCTCGGCCTTCCGCTGGAAGACATCCGCCGCCGATCGCTCGCCGCGATAGACATGATCGGCCTCGATGGCTTCGAGTCGGCTTATCCTCGGGTTCGTCTTGATCAATCCCGTCACGCCGCCTAATGCGAACCAATCAAAATCTCGCAGGCGCGCGAAATTGGCATGGCGATTGGCATGATCCCCTGAACCGTCAGGAATTTTAGTTCGTTCTTGGTCAGCGAATCCGGCGCGACGATCGCGTAATGCGGCGCTGCCGACCGCTTTGTGATTTGACGCGCATATGTCCGCAGCAACTGATCATGGAAGCGGCAGCCTATGAAAAGAAAATTGCGCTCGGCGCGCCGGTTTTTCACTGCGTCGGGCAGCGGCGTTTGAATGTCTATTTCGGTCAGAACTTCGACGTAGTCTGCGTCGGAAATCAGGAAGTTCTTGGCCGGATCGATGCTTCCGTGCGGCTTATAGAGGATGGTTCTCCATGAATCCGCCTCGCTGCGCTGCGTTTCCGCGCCGGTGGCGTTATAAAAGCGGTACCAACGGTCCTCCCCGATCGCCGCGCGCGTAATCCCTTGGATTTCTCCCCAATCGCTTTGGTCCGAGAGCGCCGACCGCATTGTGGCGTCATACCAGCTGTCCACAATCATGGGGAGCTTCAGCGATGCGAGATAGAAGTGAAACGGCGTGGGTTCGATCTTGCTCGCAAAGGCCTCCGACATCAGCGCCGACACCGTCGAGCGATGCTTCATGCTCTCGATATGCTGCGCGCTTGCCCACGCATTGCCCTTGGCGCGCTTTGGCAAGGCGACTTTTGTCGCGAAAAATGCCGCCAACGCCTCCGGCGTCATTGGCACGCTCGTGTTCGAAAGCTCCGTCAAGCCGGGACCAAGATAGGGGACGATCGTGCCCGTGGGGAGTTGGACGGCGATGCGTGCGAGCGCCTCCTCCGCTGCGTCAGCCTCAATAATGTGAGTGCCGGAAAAAGGCGCATTCATCACAATCACTCCTCTTCTCCACGCTTGCGCGCGTTGATCGTTATGGGCAGCGTGGTCCCCTCGGCCATCTCCGGCAGATCGAGAACCCAGCCATTGGCGATACGAATCCAACCTCCCCACAGCGATTCATGTTCACTTTCGACGATTGGCTCCTCCAAATCCTTCTTCGGCACATAAATCGACAAACCGGTCTCTGGCGAACGGCGTATCATTATTTTCATTACGTCACTCCTCGACTGGGATCATTGAACGCGCCGTCTTCAGCTCAGTTCGCCGTTACGCTCTCCGCGTCCGTGCTGCGCGCCATCTGCGACATCCCTCGCAACTTCGTGACGATGCCGGGCAAAACTTCAAGGACTCTGTCCACATCTTCGTCCGTGTTCTCGCGCGAGAAGGAAAATCGAAGTGCGCCATGCAAAGCGCATGGCGGCACGTTCATTGCGCGCAAGACATGCGACGGTTCGGTCGAACCCGCTGTGCAGGCCGACCCCGTCGATGCTGCGACGCCAGCGCGATTTAGATGGCTAAGAATAGCCTCGCCCTCAATATCGTCAAAAGCGATATTGGAGGTATTCGCTAATCGATTGCCGATATCCCCGCAAACCCGGCAGTATCCGATCTCTTGCAACACGCTTCTCTCAAGCCGGTCGCGCAATGCGCGAACATGCGCATTTTCTTCCGCGAGACGCTTCTGCGAGAGTTCCGCTGCGACGCCTAGTCCGATAATGCCGGGGGTGTTCTCTGTTCCGCCGCGCCGTGTTCGTTCTTGATGGCCGCCGCGAATGAGCGGGCTGAATTTTATGCCTTTACGCACATAAAGCGCGCCGACGCCCTTCGGGCCGTGCAGTTTATGCGCCGACAGAGACAGCATGTCGATCTCCGTGGTCTTGAGATCGATCGGCGTCTTGCCAACGGCTTGCACGGCGTCCGTATGAAATAGTGCGCCCGCCTCATGCGCAAATTTCGCGAGTTGTTCTACCGGAAACAGCGTTCCCGTTTCATTATTGGCCCACATCACCGAGGCGAGCGCCGTTTTTGGCCCAAGCGCCCTGTGATAGGCCTCCATGTCGAGACGACCGCACTCGTCCACGCCAATGAAATGAACTTTGATTGCGCGCGTCTTTTCCAAATGCTCGACGAGCGACAAGATCGCTGGATGTTCGACCGCGGTCGTGACAATTTCGTCCCGACCTTCGCGCGCCGCGAGCGCGGCGAATATCGCCGCATTATCCGCCTCGGTGCCGCCTGACGTGAACACGATCTCGTGATCGTGCGCCGCGCCCAACAGCGTCTGCACCTTACGTCTGGCCTCGCGAACCGCTTCTGAGACCTGCTCGCCGAAGAGATGCGTGGATGACGCGTTGCCAAATTCCTCGGTGAAATACGGCAGCATTTTCGCCACTACCACGGGGTCCGTGCGCGTCGTTGCATTGTTGTCGAGATAGACGCGCCGCACTATTCGCCTCGCTTAATGCCGCGACGGCGCGCCGGCGACGGGAACCAGGCGCACGAATTCGCCTAGCTTCTCAATGAGCCGAGCCTGAATGCCTTCAAGAGTGGCGCTGCTCAATTTGCAGAGCACGCAAGCGCCGGTGAGTTTGACGTGGATCTTATTGCCGCATACCTCGACCAGTTCGCAGTCGCCGCCGTCGCGGCGAAGATTCGGCCGCACCTCGTCGATCACGGCCTGAATGATCTGCATTCTGTCGGAGGTCTGAACCGCGTTAGCTTGTTCGGATTCGTTAAGCATTGTTTCGCTTTGCTCCTATTTGTGCGACGAACGACTCGTCCAATTCGACGAGGCAAAAAGCGCTGTCTGGGCAGATCACCCGAAGGACTTCCCGCAGGAGCAACTCGACTGAGCGTTCGGATTTTCGAATGTGAAGCCGGAACCCTGCACCGCGACGACATAATCTATGGTCGTGCCGGCCAATAATTCGTGGCTGCCGTTGTCGATAAACACCTTAACGCCGCCACGCTCGATGATCGTGTCGTCAGGACTGGCCTCTCGAACGAGCCCCATCTTATATTGGAACCCTGCGCAGCCGCCCGCTTCCACCATGATCCGCAGTCCGTCGACAGGATCAGAGGCGCCGGAAATCGCGGTCTGCACTGCATTCAATGCGCTGTCTGTGAGATGTAACATGTCGCTCTTCCATGATCGCGGCTTGGCCGCTTTCAACAGAGCAAATCATGTGCCGACCGACATTGCGTTCCTAAATCGCTGCTTTTCGGCCCCCTTTAGGGAATGAGACGCAATTTTTGTCGTCTTTCTGACATTGGGGCTACTGACGTTAGGGTCCCGCTCGTGTCGCCGAAGCCATTGTCGCATCTGCGCTGGCCGTCCGCGCGGAATTTCATCTCAGATGACGATCCGAGCCTGAGACCCAGTCGATCAACAACTCGGCAAATCTCTTGCATGCGGCTCGACGTAACAAGCGATCAACACCATTGACGGGGCGAAAGATCGCAAATCGGAGAACTTTCCATGACACAACTTGAGAAGACTGCCCTTGCCCGACTCGAGCGGGAGGGCCGCCTCCTCAATGCGGTTCTGAAAGGCCCAACCACGGTACCGGGCCGGTTCGGATTCCGAGGAGACATAGCATTGAAATTCCAGGCTCAGGTTGCGGATGAAAAGAGGCCGCCCGATTTCTGCCTTGAGCAGGTATTGACCTATGCCAGGGAAGGTGAGACTTCGCTTCCCATTCTCGCCGGCTATCTGCATAATTTCGCCTATCTGGAAGCGGTGGTGGAGGTGCTCGGCGACATGCTGTCGCCGACCGGCGTCTATTTCATGTTTTGCAACAACATCGATCTGCTCGCGAAATTTCGCGTCAAGATCGGCGAGATCACGTTCAATGTCCTGCCATGCGACGAATCCACCGTTTGGAAAGAAATGATGGACCTCGCCAATGTCGACAAAAACGACATCAAGCGGCTCGATACCGCCGGCAAGCTGGACTATGTTCTCGACGCCGCTCAGTCCTTCAATCAGACTTTTGAACTAATTGCCTATGGGCAAGGCGTCGAGCGCATGGAGCCGGTTAAGAACCGTAACGAAAACAGACCCGTCTAAACGGGTCTGCATTCACGGCGACGCATCTTCCGTCGCAGCCTCATCTTCGTCCTCATCTTCTTCGGCCAAGGCGACCCCGACGACGCAGATGTCGTTGTCGAGCACAACCAGGTTGACGGGGATGAGGCTGCGGCCTTTGCAGGGGCCCTCGATGCACACCCCCGTGCCCAGCTCAAACAACGCGCCATGTTTGCCGCACATCAGGCGAAGGCCGTAATTGGGCTCAAGAAATTGATTGCGCTCCCAATCGAGATTGACGCCGTCGTGCGGGCATTTATTGACATAGCCGAACACTTGCTTGCCCCAACGCACGACAATGATCGGCCAAGGCTTGACGGCGCCATTTTCATCTTTGACCGCAAGGTGAAAACCCCGCGCTTTCTGACTCGGAATGTCGCTCATCGAACAGATCGCATAAACGATCGCCTCGGGCGCCAACTCATTCTCCTCTGAAGCCGCCTGCGTCATCCGATCTTCTCCTGTGCGCCCGCTTGTGCCATCTTTTCCAGCAGCAGCCGATTGGCCGCGAGCGAAAACTCCCGCCACGCCGCCGCAATATCCTGCATGACCGCCTGAAGATAATCCTTGGACAGCTTGTGTTCGCCGGGGAAATTCGACAAGGCGCAGGACGTCTGGTTGAAGGCGATCACATCATCGACGAGCGCCTGCATCAAGTCCCCGAAAGGCTTCTGTATTCCCGGCGTCAACGACGTGCGGCCATGCTCGACGACGACCGCGCTCATATCGAAGGGCAGGCCGTCCAAGATGCCGAGCGCTTGTTGGAAAACCTCTTCCATCGCCCCGAGGACCGCGGCCTGCGTGAGGCTTTCCCGCTGTTGAGCCGCCAGCGCCCGATTGAGACGACGGCGATAGTCTTCAAAGACAGCGTCGCTCCGAGTCTCCACCCATGCCGCAAATCGCGCAAGGCATGCGTCATTCGCCAGCAGGTCGGCGAATGCTTCCATCGCCAAAGGATTCGACGACGTTCTTCTTGTTTTGATCGCCGCAAGCGCGCGATCGATTCTCCGCGCCGCTTCAAGGGCGCCTTCAAGATATCCAGCGCCGCGCGCAGCCGTCTCGGAACCGCCCAAATATAGTTTTTTGTCCCAAAGCGAACGGCGAAGCATTGGATTCCCGGAGTCGCCGGGATGGTCGGACTTCTGCGCCATGCGATCGGCGGCGCTGCATGTGTGCGCCTCGGCGGCCCAGTCCTGATAGTGAATTTTCAGGCACTCCTCGTCTTTCCCGAACAGATTGCTCACTTGGCTCAAAAGCAACATCGGCAATCCCGCGCTGAACGTCTCTCGTAGTTCGGGGCCCAGAGCGAGAAAGCCGCCGAGCGCGCTCAGTTTCACGGAGCTGTCGCTGGCGTCGTAAATTTCTCCGATGATCGCTTGCTCATGGGTGACGAAGGCCGAACCGGACAGGCCTTGCTCGAGCCAGAACGCGTCGTGATATTCGAGAACGACTTTCGCTTGCGCGGCCATCCAGGTCTCCGCTCCGAGAAGAGCCTGATCGCTTGGCTCATCGAGCTTTGGCGCAAATTCAATACGCTCCCTAACAAGCCGGGGCGGCATCGCCAGAACGACGTGACGCGCCGTGATTTCGAACAGTCGCCCGCCTGCATTGAACGCAAGAGCGATATGATCGCCGCAATCTTGCAGACGCGTCAGCTCATGCTGCAAAAAGATGCTCTCGGCCGGAAGCTGTTTCGCCAGTCCGTCTATGAGGCCGCCGGTTCCTGCGTGCAGGCGCTTCGCGCCGTCATAGACACGTTTTCCTTCGATTCGCGCGGCCTTATTATCCGCGTCTTGCAGATGCAGGATGGTCCCTTCATCAGGTTGCGGGAAATCTTCAAGCCCCAGCTCCTTGACAAGCTGCGTCACTAAAGGCTGCGTTTCTGGCCAGAACCAAGCGGCGCCGAGGTCCATGCCGCCGCCGTGTCGGCCCGCAACGGTCAAGATGCGGCCGCCCAGGCGATCGCGCACCTCGAAAACCGCAAAGTCCCGCGCCCGTCGATGCAGGTTTTTCGCGAGCGCGAGCCCGCTTAAGCCGCCGCCAACTATCGCTACGTCGAGCATATTTCGTCCATCGCTCAGGGGGCATGCACGAGTTAGCAAAATATGTGCAAGCGAGCGCGCGGCGCTATGCCGCTCTGCGGCATAGCGGTGAATGGCACAAAACTTGATCCCAGATATTCACTTGAACCCTGCAAGGAGACGGCAATGAAGCTTGCGTCCGAATTCGCCAACTGTTCGATCGATGAACTTAAGGATTTGTTGAATGGCGGCAGCCTGACCGTTTACTCCGTTGCGCGGCCGGCGACAGCCGATATGCCGGTCGACCGTAGCGGCGTGCTCGCCACCTTTACCTTCGCTTCGCCCGCATTTGGCGCGGCCGAGGACAGCGTCGAGACGCCTCAATTCGTCGCCAACCCGGTCCCCGCCTCAAGCGTTGGCACTCCCGGCTTTGCGCGCGCGTGCAAGGCCGACGGAACAGTCGTCGCTGATTTCTCCGCCGGCCCCGGCGATCGCGAAATAAAGTTCAGCGAGGTCTCCTGCTCCAACGGCGCTCCCGTTCGCTTGATGAATCTCAAATTCAAGCAAGGAGATTGGCCGGAGCGGCCCGATTACTATGAAACGCGCCCGCGAACTGGCTTCCCTCTGCCCGCCACGCCCTGAATGACGCGGACGACGCGGGTTCGACGTCGCCAACCGCGTGACAATTGTCGTTTTGCACACATGGAGATCGAAGATTTATGGCTGAAACCTTACCCGGGGCGCTCGTCAGCGCCGAATGGCTTGCAAGCCGCTTGACCGAACCCGACATCCGCATCCTCGACTGCACATGGCACCATCCGAGCACCAATCTCGATGGGCGCAATCAATATCGTGGACGGCATTTGCCCGGCTCGGTGCATTTCGACATTGATCATATCGCCGATCCGACGTCGGATTTGCCGCATATGCTGCCAAGCGCAGCGGATTTTGCAAAGAAAGTGGGCCTGCTTGGCGTGGGCGCAGGCGACAGGGTTATCGTTTATGACAGGCTGTACGGAGGCTCCGCGGCGGCAAGAGCCTGGTGGATGTTTCGCGTCTTCGGCTACGACAATGTCGCTCTGCTTGACGGAGGATTTGGCAGATGGGTCGCGGATAAGCTCCCGACGGAAATGTCTCCCGTCCGTCCGCAGCCGCGATCATTTGTTGCATCCTACAGAGCCGAACTCGTCAGGAACCTCGGCCAGATGAAAGACAATCTCGCCAGCGGCGCCGAACAGGTCGTGGATACGCGCGGACCCGGAAAGTTCGATGGCACGCAGGAAGATCTGTTTCCATTCAAAAAACTCGGTCACATTCCGAATGCTCTGAACGTGCCATGGGCCGATCTTGTACACCCGGAATCGGGAATGTTGCTAAAGCCAGCGGACATCAAGGCGCGTTTCGAGGGCGCGGGCGTCGACATCGCCAAGCCGATCGTAATGACCTGCGCGTCCGGGATCACCTCATGCATGGTGGCGCTGGCGCTCCACGTGCTGGGCCGTTCGGATGTCGCGGTCTTCGACGGATCATGGGCGGAATGGGAACGCGCCGAGGATGCCCCCGCGGTCGCAGCTTGAGGAGAGCCGCGAGGTGAGCGATCACGAACAAGACCATCTCGAGATCGAGGATGGACAGGAATTTTCGCTCTTGACCTCGACAGACCGAGCGAGCTTTCTCCCTCGCGACAAGGCTAACGGATTGATGGCCAATTTGCGCGGCGAAGACGCATCGCGCTTTCGTCAGGACTATGAAGAGATCAAAGCCAGATTTCCATATTGGAGCGCGGACCAATTGCTGGCGCAGCTCTGGGACCAAGGCGGATATAGCTGGCTCGCGGAACAGGAGAAGTGACAGATGGCGACTCTGGTAAAAATGACCCAAGATGGGCGCAAGCTCGAAGTAATCGGCTTTGCAATTTATCTCGATGGCGTCCTTGAAGCGGTCGATCTCACCGAAGTTAAGATGCATCCGAATAAGCGGGCTATCTGGACGGTGATGCCAGAGGCTACTCACGTCGCTGGACGTGTCGCGTTATCTCGTGAAGAGGCGGAAATCATCACACGCGCTCTGAAAGAGGCTGAAGCCCAAATGCTCGCCAGCCCCATCGCGATTAGTGAGCGTTTTCGCATTGCGGCGATGTGGAAGGCTCGTGAGCAAGGCATCGAATGAGGTCGTGCGACGCATGATTCGCATGCGTCGCGTCCCTTTTCAGACCAGCTCGACTGTTACTTCGCCGTGAGTCTGGCAATTTGTCGGACAGACGCGCGCACAAGCGCCGCAGCCGATGCAGGCGCCGACGTCGTTCATCACCATGATTTTCTTTTCGACTTCTTCGTCCTCATCATCGTCGAGGGGAACGAGTTCGCCGTCCTCGTTCAGACCCTTGAGCGTCATGACGTCGCGTCCGCACACCTTGAAGCAGCGTCCACAACCGATGCATTTTTCTGGATCAATCGCGATAAGATAGTCGGGTCGCCATTCGCGCCCGTCACGCGTCGCCTGTGACATGGTTGCATAACTTTCCTGATGTTACGCGATCTCCAAAGATTTGAGTCTCGCCCGCTTCTCTTCCAATTCGGCAAAGGCGTCATGCGCCTTTTGCGCAACGCTTAGAATGGAAGGCCAGTTGATCGGGAGCTCCTCCGAGAGATCATGGAGGTCCATCTTCGCCTGCATGGCCTTCGCCGAAAGCTTCTTGATTTCCGCCTTCAGGGATTCAAGTTCGCTCATTGTCTTCCTCAATATTTCGCGACGCCGGGAAACTTTTCGATCATCTCGACGCCGGCCTGTACGTATTTTTCGCCCTCAGCGCCAAGCTTTTCGAAATTGTCGAATCCGAAGCGATGCACGTCGCGGAGCTGCTTGTTCACGACAATAAGCCTTCCGCCGATCAAAACCATGCGGCCGAAGCCCTCATGACTCATCTTCAGCATCGGCGAGATCATGACTCCCGTCGCGCGTTCGATGGAAAGGGATACCGCATTGAAAAATAGTTCTAGTCTCCAAATCGTGTCCGGGTCTGGATCGCCGATGATCGGAAGCGCGCGGCGCGCCTCCTTATCGATGATGTAGGGCTGCAACAGATCAAAGTCGCCCTTGCCTTCCCACGCGCCATGCGTGTCCTGCGCACGCCAGATTTTGATGAGCTCCTTCAGGAAGGGCGTTTCCGCTACTTGATTCTTTTCAAGAACCGTCACTGCTTCAGCCATGTCATGTCCTCATTCGTCGAAGTCGAGCACTCGCTCTTTGTCTTTGGTTAGAGCTTTGCGCAGCCACGGCGGCGGCACGCCTCGAAGCACCTCTTCGAGCTTGGCGAGCAAGTCCGAAATCTCTTCGGGTTGGTTGACTTTCATCGGATGGATGTTGTTTGCAACGACGCGGGCCGCGCCTGAACCTCCGATCGCCGCCACATATAGAATGGCGCAGTCCTTTATCGCGTCAATCTTTGGAGCAAGCTTGTCTTCGTTGCCGTCTTCCTTCAGATCGCCGTCGAATTGGATTGCTTCGAGGAACTCGTGCCCTTCCGGACCGATCTCGTAGATCGCGATGTTCTTGGCCCAGCCAAAATGCGCGTCCACGCGCTTGAGGTCCTGGGTTGCGAATGCGACTTTCATGGCGCCTCCGAATAGATTTGCATTAGTGGGACGTTACGGTGTGCGGCGCGTCGACGCCATTGCGCCATGTGTCCGGCGTAGGCTCGTGGTTTTCATCGTGATCGGCCATCAGTAGATTGCACACGTCAAAGATCAGATCGCGCGCGCCCCGATAACCCACCATAATCTGATGTCCACCCCCAAGACGGTCGAACATCGGAATTCCCATCCGGAAAAACGGAATCTTCAATCGTTCGGCAGCCTGCCGGCCGTGCGAATGGGTGATCAGAAGATCGCATCCCTTTTCCCTGGCGAGATTTTCGAGATCCTCGAGATCGCCGATCAACACATCGTCCGTTTCGACGCACTCAAGCACCGGCGATTGAGTGGTCGAAACCGCGCCGAGAATGTGCGCGCCCATTCCTGTGAGGAGACCGCCTATGTCGTAAAGCAAATCTGGCTCCGCGCCGATCGCGACCTTGCGTCCGCCGATATGGAAATGCCCATCCAACATCGCGTCGACGAGTTGCCCGCGCTGGCGCCGGTATTTCATGGGAGCCGGCCGGCCGCTGATTGAAGTCAAAAACGCCATCAGTTCGTCATTGGCCTCCAATCCGCAAAGCCGCTCGAAAATTTTGAACGGCACATCTGTTTTTTTCTGGAGAGCTTCGGCGGCCGGGCGCATCTGAGCGCCAATGGCGATGGTCCAGCTCGCGCGGCCCATCGTAGCGATTTCTTCCACGCCGACGCCGCCGATTGTCGTCGGCGTAAAGTCGTCTGGTATATGACCGTCAAGCGAGCCGGCTAAGTCAGGAAGGAACGTCGGCTCCAGTCCGAAATCCTCGATGATGGTCCGCAATTCATCCAGATCGCCTGGCGTCAGGTGACATCCCGGCAAGACATTGACGCGCGACGCATCGCGCCGTGAGGCGCTTTTCGGCGTCTCGACCAACGCGTCGATGATCGCGGCGACGGTCTTCTCCCACCCGTCTTGAAACGCATCCTTGAAGTCGGGCGTCGAAACGTAAACAATCGGCAATTTGGCGACGATGTCGTGCTTTGCGCGAATCTGCTTGATGAAGCCCGGCACGTCGTCGCCCTTGGTTTCGGTGACGCCCGTCGAACAGATGCCGATGATTTCCGGTTTGGTGCGGTTGAAGATATTGAGCACCGCCTGTTCGACATTTTCGTAGCCGCCAAGAACGGTGGCGACTTCACTCATCGCCGTCGTCTGCATGGGGATCGCTTCCTTGAAATGCCGCGTGAACAACACGAGACCAAAGGAGGTGCATCCCTGCGACCCATGCAGTAGTGGCATGGCGCCGCGCAGGCCCATGAAGGCAAGCGCTCCGCCAATCGGCTGGCTCATTTTGAGCGGATTGACCGAACAGGCTTTCTTGCTGATCGTAACCGTCGCCATCGCATTCTCACTCCGCGGCGATCGCATGGGCAGCGGGCGCCATTTCCGCGAGTATCTCCTCGATACGCAAAGCGCATGCCCCGCAACCGCCCGAGGCGTCCGTCAGCTCGCGCACCCCCTCGACTGTCGTCAGGCCATTGGCGCGAATGGCGTCCTCAATCACGCCCAGTTCGACACTCTTGCAATTGCAGATCTTCTTGGCTCGGCGGACTTGTTCTGCCTTCACCGGATCAGCCGCGAGCGCCGCAGCTTCGGCCTCCGCTTGCGCAATCGCTCTCGCCTGCCAATTGTCCGCGGCGTCTTCCCAGGGCGCGGGCTTACGCACCTGCTGCCAAACGGGGTTATAGAGCGCCTTGTCGATCTCTTCGACCAGCTTCACCATGCCAACATAGCCCATATAGGCGTGGTGGCGTTCTTGGTTGATGTCGAGCCAAGGCATCGACGCCTTCAGCGCGATAAATTGGGAACGACCGCCGGAAAGCATGATGTCGGCGCGCGCATCCCTCAACATTTTATACATTTCGCGCGGCGTCATATCCTCGATCATATGCGCGTCTTGGCCCATCAACTCCTTGATGCGCTCCTTGTCTTCCTTCGTCGATTTTTTCACCGAAGTGCCGACGAGTTCGAGTCCCGCCTCTTGCAAAGCCGCGACGACCGACCATGATTTCACGCCGCCCGTGATCAGCAGGACCTTCTTACCCAGAAAGCGCGGCTTGTATTTCGCGATCGCCGCCCAGGCGCGCGCCTCTTCGCGCGCTATGAGCGCTTCCGTCCGCGCCATCAGTTCGTCTGGCGCGCCACGCTCTATCAACATCCGCGCGATTTCGCGTAAGGAGTCGCTCGTATCTTGAATGCCGTAGAAGGAGCCTTCGAAGAAGGGGATCCCATAGCGCTCTTCCATTTTGCGCGCCACATTGATCATCGCCTTCGAGCACACCATCATCGCGGCCTTCGCGCGATGCGAATAAGCGACTTCCCGATATTTGCCGTCGCCCGAAATGCAGGAGAGGATGCGAATGCCCAATTCGTCGAGCAGCGGCTTCACCTGCCAAAGCTCGCCGGAGAGATTATATTCTCCGATGATATTGATGTCGTAAGGGGTCGTGTAGTCGGGCTCTTCGGTGCCGATCACATGCTGCAGCAGCGCTTCGCCGGCGAGCTTGTTCCCGAGATTTTTCGGGCCTACGAAACCAGGCGAGTTGATCGGTATGACCGGCTTGTTGAACTTCTCCCGCGCCGCTTTGCACACAGCGTCGATATCGTCGCCGATCATCGCAGGCACGCATGTCTGATAGACGAAAATCGCCGGAGGGTCGTATTTTTCGATGATTTCTTTTATCGATTTATATAGGCGCTTCTCGCCGCCGAAAACGACGTCGGTTTCGTTGATGTCCGTCGTGAAGCCGGTCCGCCAAAGGCTGGAGCCCGAGGATTTAGCGCCGCGATTGTCCCAGGAATTCCCCTCGCAGGCGATCGGTCCATGCACGAGATGGGCTACGTCCGTGAGCGGCTGAAGCGCGATTTTCGCGCCATCAAAGGCGCAGCCGCCGGCGGCTCCCCCTGGTTGCAGCTGCTTGGTGCACCCCTTCTTGCGCTCGGCTTCGGACTTATTTGCGTTTTTGCCGCAACCAGGTTCGTTGAACACATCCTGAATCGTGGCGGACAACGAACTCATTGGCCTCTCCTCCCAGTCGCAAGGACACTGTGCAGCTTAACGAGGCGTGGATGGCTCCCGCCGCCAATTAAAGCGGCAGGAGCGGATAGGCTCAGCGAATAATATCGAAGCTGTAGTCGGTCTTGGCAGGAACGATCGTGTTCTTGTCGATCTCGTCGAAGATACGATCAAGGATCCAAACCAACACGTTTAACCCGCCTTGATAGCCCCACACTGGATAACGGTGATGGTGATGCCGATCGAACACTGGGAATCCGATTCGGATCAAAGGCGTGCCCGTGTCGCGCTCCAGATATTTTCCATAGGTGTTGCCGATCAAGAAATCGACCGGCTCGGTAAACAGCAGGGAGCGCATGTGCCACAAGTCGCGGCCCGGATAGACATGGCAGTTCTTGCCGAACGGTGAGCTGTCGAACAGCGCCTGCACTTTTGCCGCCCAGGCTTTGCTGCCATTCGTCGCCAGAACATGCGTCGGCTCGGCGCCCAGTTCGAGCAGGAAGCCAGCAAGCCCCAGACACAGATCCGGATCGCCATAAATGGCGAACTTCTTGCCGTGAATATGGGCGCTGGAATCGGCCACCGCATCGACAAGGCGACCGCGTTCGCGCGCAAGCTCTTCCGGAATCGGCTTGCCGGTGATGCGCGAAATTTCCATGAGAAATTTGTCGGTGGCGGTGACGCCGACGGGATGATTGAACGCCACGACTTCTTGACCATGCTCCGCAATCAGGGGAAGTGTCTTTTCGGTGCAATATTCCTGCATCGAAATCGTCGCCTTCGCATGCAGCGCGTTGGCCGCCTCCTCAAGCGTCGTGCCGCCATCATACATGCGGAACTCGCCATCGGTCGGCGTGTCCCAGACATCGCTGTTGTCGGCGAGAATCGTGTGCTCGACTCCCATCAAGCCGAAAATGCGCTTGATCTCACGGATGTTGCCGACCGTGTAGCCGTCGAAGCCGCCAATGAAGTTGATCGACTCATTGGGCTGGCGCTCCAGCTTCGGCGCCGTTCCGGCTTTGCCGTCCCAGAAATGCGCGAATATCCCCTTCATCACATTATCATAGCCGGTGATATGGCTGCCGACGAAGGCGGGCGTATGAGCGAAGGGCACGTCAAATTCTTCCGGCACGGACCCTTTTTCTTTCGACGTTTTGATGAAGGCGTTCAGGTCATCGCCGATAACTTCCGCCATGCAGGTGGTGGAAACCGAAATCATCTTCGGCTTGTACATGTTGTACGTATTGGCGAGACCGTCGATCATGTTGTTCAGGCCGCCGAACACAGCCGCGTCCTCGGTCATCGAGGAGGAGACGCATGAACTCGGCTCCTTGAAGTGACGAGAGAAATGACTGCGATAATACGCAACGCACCCCTGTGAGCCGTGAACGAAAGGAATGGTGCTTTCGAATCCGACGGCGGCGAAGACCGCGCCGAGCGGCTGGCAAGCCTTGGCCGGATTTACGGTCAACGCCTCGCGAGCGAAGTTCTTCTCGCGATATTCCGGCGTTTTAGCCCATTCGCGAATGCGCTCAACATCAGCCGGATCGCGCGGATTTTCAAACATCTTCTTCTTATTAGCCAGCATCTGCTGGTATTCCGGGCCTCGGAAAAGCTCGAAATGATCGAGCACGTGTTCGGCGTTCTGTGTCATGTCTGAACCCTTGCAATCCGGTGTTACGGGGGCTAGAGCCCGGCGCTCACGCCAACGCGGCGCTGGGCTCCTAATGTCATTCCGCAGCCAACAGAGTCGGCTCGGGAGCCGCCTTCCACGGAGCTTTGGCCATTTTCCAAACAGGCGCGTTTATCGCCATGTCCATATCGCGGGCAAAGATCGCGAATCCGTCATAGCCATGATAGGGGCCCGAATAATCCCAGGAGTGCATTTGCCGGAAGGGAACGCCCATCTTCTGGAACACGTATTTTTCTTTGATGCCGGAACCGACCAGATCAGGCTGGATTTTCTCCACGAATTTTTCGAATTCATAGCCGGTCACGTCGTCATAGATCAGTGTGCCATCCTTGACGTAATGCTGCGCCGTGCGCTGATAGTCGTCGTTATGGCCAAATTCATAGCCTGTGCCGACCACTTCCATGCCCAGATCTTCATAGGCGCCGATCACATGCCGCGGGCGCAGGCCGCCAACGAACAGCATGACCGTCTTCCCTTCGAGCCGGGGACGATATTTCGCGATGACCGCATCCATCAGCGGCTGATATTTCGCGATCACGCGCTCCGCGCCTTCTTTGATCTTGTCGTCGAAATAGCTCGCAATCTTGTGGAGCGATTCGGCGATCTTGCTCGGGCCAAAGAAGTTGTATTCGCACCACGGAATCCCGTATTTCTCTTCCATATGACGCGAAATGTAGTTCATCGAACGATAGCAATGCAGAACATTCAGCTTCGCTTTTGGCGTCGCCTCCAGCTCCGCGAGGCTACCGTCGCCCGACCATTGCGCGATGACCCGCAATCCCATTTCTTCGAGCAGAATGCGGGATGACCAAGCGTCGCCGCCGATATTATAGTCACCGATGATCGCGACGTCATAAGGCGTGGGCTCAAACCGCGGCGGCGCGTCCGGCGAGATTTTGTCGAAGACCCAATCGCGGATCGCGTCATTGGCGATGTGGTGGCCGAGCGACTGAGAGACCCCGCGGAAGCCTTCGCAGCGGACCGGAACAATCGTCTTGCCTTCATATTCTTTCGATTTGGCTTTGGAGACCGCCTCGATGTCGTCGCCGATCAGACCGATCGGGCATTCCGACTGCACAGTGATGCCGTTGTTGAGCGGGAACAGCTCCTGGATTTCGTCCATGATTTTGGCAAGCTTCTTGTCGCCGCCGAAAACGATGTCCTTCTCCTGGAAGTCCGAGGTGAACTGCATTGTGACAAAAGTGTCGATGCCCGTCGTCCCAATGTAGTAGTTACGACGCGCCGCCCAGGAATATTGGCCGCAGCCGACCGGGCCGTGGCTGATGTGGATCATGTCCTTGATCGG
>CAZCJY010000016.1:16571-21788 GCA_964498975.1 uncultured Methylocystis sp. | reverse complement strand
GGCGTCTCCCGACGCCCTATGGCGGGAGAGGGTTGGGGTGGGGGCGCAGCATGATCTTCCCCGACATCACCGCCGACATCTCGGCCGCCATGCCGCAGTTGCGCGGGCGCATGACCGCGAATGAGCCGCTCGCGCCCTATACCTGGTTTCGCGTCGGCGGACCGGCGCAAATTCTGTTCATGCCGGCGGATGAAGCTGACCTCGCTTATTTTCTCGCGCGTCTGCCGCGCGAAATTCCCGTCACCGTCATTGGGCTTGGCTCCAATCTCATCGTGCGCGACGGGGGCGTCGAAGGCGTCGTCATTCGGCTTTCCGCCAAAGGCTTCGGCGACATTGTCGTCGAGGAAGGCCATCGTCTGCGCGTCGGCGCCGCCGTTCCGGACGTGAAGACGGCGCGCGCCGCGGCCGAGGCAGGGATCGACGGTCTCGCTTTTTATCGCGGCATTCCCGGCGCCATCGGCGGCGCGCTGCGCATGAACGCCGGCGCACATGGCGGCGAGACGAAAGACGCGCTGATCGACGCGCGCGGCGTCGATCGCGCTGGAAACATCCGCGTCTTCGCCAACGCCGACTTAGGCTACGCCTATCGCCATTGCTCGGCGCCTGACGACGTGATCTTCACACAGGCGCTTTATCAAGGCCGTCCTGGCGATCCGGCGACGATTCTTGCCGAGATGGAACGCATCACTACGGCGCGCGAAGCCTCGCAGCCGATCAAGGAAAAGACCGGCGGCTCGACTTTCAAGAATCCCGAAGGCCGAAAGGCATGGCAGTTGATCGACGCGGCGGGCTGTCGCGGCCTTGTGGTCGGCGATGCGCAGGTGAGCGAGATGCATTGCAACTTTCTCATCAATCGTGGCAAAGCGACCGCCAGTGACATCGAGGCGCTTGGCGAAGAAGTGCGCCGGCGCGTGCGCGAGATGAGCGGCGTCGAACTGCATTGGGAAATCAAGAGAATAGGCGTCGCTTGAGATGAGCAGCATCGATTCACGCCAGACGCCGCGCGCCCTCATTGAGCAGGCGCCAGCCGCGCGTTTGCTTCAAACGCTTGCAAGTCCCTTGCTGACGCTCGGTCTTGTGTTGTTCGCCATCGCGCAGCAGATCGCCGGCCATCTCGATTGCGACGTGTCATGGTTCATCACCTTCGCCGAGAAATATCTCGACGGCGCGGTTCCTTATGTCGATGTGACCGATCCCAATCCTCCGGCGGCTTTTCTCGCGCTTGTGCCCGCCGTGCGCCTCGCGCGCGCTCTCAATATCGCGGCTGAGCCTGTCGTCGCCGCATTCGTTTTTCTTTTCGCGGGCGCGTCGATCGCGCTTTGCGCGTCGATCTTTCGTTTTGGCGTGCGCCGCTCGCGAGAGGATTGGGGGCTTCTGCTCAACGTCGCCGTCTTTCTGTTGCTCGTCGCGCCGGCTTTTGTCTTCGCCGAACGCGAACATCTGGCGTTGCTCGCATTGGCGCCGATGCTGGCGTCGCTCGCGGTCGACGGCGAAGGCAGCCGCGCGCCGCGCGCCCTGCGCGTGCTCGCAGGACTCGGCGCGGGCGTGGCCCTGTGTTTCAAGCCGTTCTTCGCGCTTGCCGTGGCTTTGCCGACTTTGGCCTTCGCTGTGCGCGCTCGCTCGCTGCACCCGCTCCTGTCGGCGGAGATCGCCGCCGCCGTTGGCGCGGCATTGGCTTATGGCGTCGTGACGCTCGTCTTTTTTCCGGCATATGCGCAATATGCGCTGCCTGTCATCGCCGACGTCTATCAGCCGGCGCGCGACAGTTTCGCTAATCTCGCGCTACGCACGCTGGCGCCGTTCAACGTCGCGCTGCTGATCGCGCTTTCTGTCGCTGCGGCGCGCGGCTTCGCTACAGCGCCTGTCACGCCGCGCTTCATCGCGCCGGCGGCGGCGCGCGTCTGCGCATACGCCTCGATCGGCTTCCTCATCGGCTTTTTCGCGCAGGGTAAGGGCTGGAGCAATCATGCTTATCCCGGCATCGCGCTGGCGCTTCTCGCCTGGTGCTTCTTCCTGCTCGACAAGCATCCGCGCGCACGCGCCGCGCGGCAAGGCCGCCTGTTCAAATTTGTTTTCCTTCCGGCCTTCATTGCCGCGCCGGCGATGTTCGGCGCTCTGAAGCTTATTGTCGACGTCGAGGAGCATCCGGGGTTGCGCGAGGCGATCGAGCGCGTCGCGCCGCCGCAGCCGCGCGTCATCGCCATGGCCCGCCAGCTCGATTTCGGCCATCCGGTGACGCGCCAATTGGATGGAACATGGGTCGGCCGGCCGAACGCGCTGTGGACCGCGAGTTTCTCAGCCTATTTGCTGAACAGCGCCAAGGATCCCGCCTATCGCGTGCGGCTCGATGATTATCGCCGCAAAGACCTCGCGGGCTTCGTCGAGGATGTGCGCGAAGCTCGTCCCGACGTCATTATCGTCGAGGACAAGGACACGCGCGAATGGGCGTTGAAGCAGGCGGAAAGCATGGGCGTTCTGGATGGCTATGAAAAGACCGGCGCGGCCGAAGAGATCGAAATCTGGACGCGCAAGGCGCGGTGACGCAGACCAAGCCGAGCCCTTGCGCCTAGTCTTGTAAGACGGTAAGTTGGTAAGGCAACTTATGGAGGCGCCGATGGCGTCGGCGAAGCAAAAGCCTGTTTATTCGAAAGTTTCTGTCAAGAGCCAGACAGTGCTCCCGCGCGAAGTGCGCGAGCGCCTAAAGATCAAGCCGGGTGACCGGCTTCGTTACGTTTTCGATGAATGGGGCGTGCGTATTGAACGCGGTCCTTCCACCGAGGACGAAGATCCCTTCGTAACATTCAGCGAGTGGTCGAGCGAGGCTGACGACGCCGCCTATGACGACCTCTAAGAATTCGAGTTACGCGCCCGGCGACATCGTTGTCGTCCCCTTTCCGTATTCTGATCAGTTTGCCGAGAAGCGACGCCCGGCGCTCGTCGTGTCCAATGTTAAGCTCCTGTCGGAAGGCTATGTCTGGGTCGTCATGATCACCAGCGCGTTACATTCGCGCCTCACACATGATCTTGAGATAGACGATCTTCCCCGGGCAGGCTTGTCCTCGCCATCCATCATCAGACCCGCGAAAATCGCGAATGTCGAGCCTGCGCGCATTATCCGCCGTGCGGGGCGGTTGAAATCCCAGCAAGCCGACATCGTCTTTGACGCTGTGAAATCCTTCATTGGGCGCTAAAGCGCCGCCAAAGAGCAGGCCAAGCATGACCAAACACGTCGCCGTGCTGATGGGCGGGCTTTCCGCCGAACGCGAGATTTCATTGCGCTCGGGCGAAGCTTGCGCAAAGGCCCTCGAAGAACAGGGCTATCGCGTTTCGCGTGTCGATGCGGGCCATGACGCCGCCAATATTCTCACCGCGCTGAAGCCCGACGTCGCCTTCAACGCATTGCACGGCAAATTCGGCGAAGACGGCTGCATACAGGGCGTGCTGGAGCTATTGGGGATTCCCTATACGCATTCCGGTGTGCTGGCGTCGTCGGTCGCGATGAATAAGGAGGTGGCGAAGACGGTGATGGCCGCCGCCGGCGTTCCCGTGCCGAAAGGCCGTGTCGTGCATCGGCTGGAGGCGGCGAAGGCGCATGTGTTGCCGCCACCCTATGTGCTGAAGCCCGTTTCGGAGGGCTCGTCCTTCGGCGTGTTCATCGTCAAGACCGACCAGACGCATCCGCCGCAAGAGCTGATGCGCGCCGACTGGACGCATGGCGAACTCATGCTCGCCGAGCAGTTTGTCGACGGTCGTGAGCTCACTTGCGCGGTGATGGGCGAGCGGGCCTTGGACGTCATCGAAATCGTCGCCGCCGATGGCGGCTGGTACGACTATCACGCGAAATACGCCAAAGGCGGCTCGAAACACGTTCTTCCTGCGAATCTTAAACAGAATATTTACCAAGAGGTTCAACATTTAGCGATTGAGGCTCACCGAGCTCTCGGCTGTCGCGGCGTGAGCCGCGCAGACTTCCGATACGACGACCGCCCCGGAGGTACGGGCGAGCTCGTCGTATTGGAGGTGAATACCCAGCCGGGGATGACGGAGACCTCGCTCGTGCCAGAAATGGCGGCTTTTGCAGGTTTTTCGTTCGGCGAGCTGGTCAAATGGATGGTGGAAGACGCGTCCTGCGATCGTTGAAGGAGTCATTTACGGCTCTCCATCCGCTTGCCTACAGCCCTTCCATCCAGGCGAGCCCGGCGGTCGCCGGCGCTTCCGCCGGGTCCCCTTACGGTTCCGCCAGCGTTAACGCTGTCGTCGGCCGCGCGTCGGCGCGGAGAGGGCGCGGCGCCCGCCTCTTGTCGCGCTTTGCGATTTTCGGCCGCCCCGGCGTCGGCTCGCTCGCGACGGTCGCGTTCTTCTGCGCGGTCGGCCTGGCCGGCTTCATCGAGAACGGCGGCTACGCCGATCTCGTCGCCAGCGAGGGCGAGCTTTACGACATTGCGGCGCGCGTGGCCGGCTTTCCGATTTCCGCCGTCACCATCACCGGCCAGTCGCGCTTGAGCGAGCGGGAGCTCTTGGAGGCGGCAGGCGTCGGTCCGCGCAATTCGCTTCCCTTTCTCGACGCCGGCGCCGTGCGCGACCGGCTGACGCAGGTTCCCCTCGTCAAATCGGCGCGGGTGATGAAACTTTATCCGAACCGTCTCGTCGTCGCGATCGAAGAACGTCAGCCCAGCGCGCTGTGGCAGCGCGACGGGCGCGTGTCGGTCGTCTCCGAAGACGGCGTGCCGTTCGACGAGCTGCGCGATCAGCGATATCTCGGCCTGCCTTTCGTCGTCGGCGAGGGTGCGCAAAAACGCCTGCTTGAATTTTCGATGCTGATGAAGACCGCTGGCGATCTTGCGCATCGGGTCAAGGCGGGCGTTCTCGTCGCCGGCCGGCGCTGGAACTTCGAGATCACCAATGGCGTCACGGTGAAGCTGCCTGAGCACGATCCCGCCGGCGCGCTCGAGACGCTCGCGCGCCTGCAGCGCGAAGCGCGGGTCCTCGACAAGGATGTGATGTTCATCGATTTGCGCGTTCCCGGCCGGGTCAGTTTGCGCCTGACCGAGGAGGCCGCCAGCGCGCGCGAAGCGCAACTTGCGCCGCGCAAATCGTCAAAGAGTGGTGGTTAGCAACATGACGTCGTATATCGCGCCGCCGCGTATGAAGCCTCTGTCGCCCCGCCGCGCCGCCACTTTCGCGGCGCTTGACGTCGGCACGTCGAAAATCGCCTGC
>CAZCJY010000016.1:8930-16561 GCA_964498975.1 uncultured Methylocystis sp. | reverse complement strand
GCGCGGCTGACGCCGCTTGGCGCCGTCGCGCCCGGCGATTGGCGCACGCATCGCATTCGCGTCGTCGGCATCGGCCATCAGCGTTCGCTGGGCGTGAAGAATGGCTTCGTCGTCGACATGGACGCCGCCGACGCCGCCATCCGTCAGACCGTCGACGCCGCCGAGCGCATGGCCGGCATGCAGATCGACCGCGTCATTGTCACGGCTTCAGGCGGGAGGCTGTCGTCGGAGCATTTCCAGGCAAAGCGCGCCATCGGCGGCCGCGAGGTCGCCGAACACGACATTCATCGCGTCCTGGAAGCGTCCGCCGCGCATCACCTGCATCGTGGCCGCGTGGCCATGCATTCGCTTCCCACGGGCTTTTCGCTCGACGGCGTTTCCGGCATTCGCGAGCCCAAGGACATGATCGGCGAGGAGCTTGGCGTCGATCTTCATGTCGCGACCTGCGATCAGGCGGCGGCGCGCAATCTCATCCTCGCGGTTGAGCGCAGCCATCTTGGCGTCGAAGCGCTTGCCGCCGCGCCTTATGTCGCCGGTCTCTCGACGCTGGAGCCCGATGAAGCCGAGATGGGCGTTGTTGTGGTTGACATGGGCGCGGGCTCCACCTCGCTCGCCGTTTTCGCCAAGGGCGAGATGATTCATCTCGACGCGGTGACGCTCGGGGGCAATCACGTCACCATGGACATCGCGCGCGGGCTCGACGCGCGCCTCGCGGACGCCGAACGCCTCAAGACCTTTCACGGCTCAGCCATCGCCTCGCCGTCGGATGAACGCGAAACGATTTCCTTTGATCACGTGGGCGAGCGCGGCGACCATAAAGCCCATGCGCCGAAATCGCATCTCGTGCGCATCATCCGTCCGCGCGTCGAGGAGACGCTGGAGTTCCTGCGCGACCGTCTGGCCAAAGCCGGTTATCCGAGTGGTCCCGGCCGCCGCGTCGTGCTGACCGGCGGGGCGAGCCAGCTCACCGGCGCGGCTGAATCCGCGCGGCGCATTCTTGGCGGACAGGTGCGGGTGGGACGCCCCATCGGCGTCGAAGGATTGCCGGAGTCAGCCCGCAGTCCGGCCTTCGCGGCCGCAGCAGGCCTTCTCGTCTATCCGCAGGTCGCGGGCCGCGAGTATTTCGAACCGCGCCGCATCGAGCGCGCGGCGACCGGAACCGACGGCTACATGACGCGCGTAGGTAGATGGTTAAGGGAAAGCTTCTAGTGTCGGGAGAAAGTGATTCTCTCGACCCGAGGTGCGCCCCTAACGGCGCAACGCCGAACAGAATTACCGAGGACGACGCGTTCGGCGACCGGGCGTCCAAGGGCGAGGGACACGGGCGCCGAGTCGTAAAAAGGAATAGTGAGAGGCCTGGCAAATGACGATCAATCTCAAAGCTCCCGAACTGAGGGAATTGAAGCCCCGCATCATGGTTTGCGGCGTGGGCGGCGGCGGTTGCAACGCCGTCAACAACATGATCGCCTCCGGCCTGTCCGGCGTCGATTTCCTCGTCGCCAACACGGATGCGCAGGCGCTCGCCTCGTCGCAGGCGGAGCGCGTCATTCAAATGGGTCTCCAGGTGACGGAAGGGCTCGGCGCCGGCGCTCAGCCTGAGGTCGGCCGCGCCGCCGCCGAGGAGGCGCGCGAGGAAATCCGCGAACACCTTACGGGCGCGCATATGTGCTTCGTCACCGCCGGCATGGGCGGCGGCACGGGAACGGGCGCGGCGCCGGTCATCGCCCAGATCGCGCGCGAGATGGGAATTCTCACCGTCGGCGTCGTGACGAAGCCGTTCCATTTCGAGGGCCAGCGCCGCCTGCGCATCGCCGACTCGGGAATCGGCGAACTGCAGAAATGCGTCGATACGCTGATCGTCATTCCAAACCAGAATCTGTTCCGCATCGCCACGGAGAAGACCACCTTCGCCGACGCCTTCGCCATGGCCGACCAGGTGCTCTATTCGGGCGTCGCTTCCGTCACCGACCTCATGGTCAAGGAAGGACTCATCAATCTCGACTTCGCCGACGTTCGCTCGATCATGCGCGGCATGGGCAAGGCGATGATGGGCACGGGCGAAGCGACGGGCGAGCGCCGCGCCAATCTCGCGGCCGAAGCCGCCATCGCCAATCCGCTGCTAGACGAAGTCTCGATGAAGGGCGCGCGCGGCCTGCTGATTTCGATCACCGGCGGCCACGATCTGACGCTCTACGAAGTCGACGAGGCGGCGAGCCGCATCCGTCAGGAAGTCGACGAGGACGCAAACATCATTCTGGGCGCGACCTTCGATTCCTCGCTGGAAGGCGTGGTGCGCGTGTCGGTCGTCGCGACCGGCATCGACCTCGCTTCGATCACCGTCGACGATCCCACGAGCGAAGCGCGTCTCGCCGAGGCGGCGGAGCGTCTGCGCAGTCAGTTGCAGCAGGCGCGCACGCAGCAAACCGCGCCTGCCGCCGCGCCGCGCGCCGTCGCCTATGAGGAGGAGCGGGAAGCCGCGCCGTCCTATTTTGCGGAAGCCGCGCCGCCGGCGTCCACGCATGGCGTCTATCTCGAGCCGGCGCCGCCCCGCCCGACCTATGGCGAGCCGCGGCTCGAGGCGCCGCGCGTCGTCGCCGACGCGCCGCCCGCGCCTTACGTGCCGCCGGCGCCCGAGCAGCCGCGCGCCCCGCGTATGCCGCAGATCGAGGATTTTCCGAAGCCGATCCAGGATCAGTTGCGCCAGAGCCGCGGCGACGTCGGCGGCCCGGATCGCCGCAAATCGATCTTCGAGCGCCTCGCCTCCTTTGGCGCGAGTCGTCAGGAAGACGAGTTGCAAGGCGCGCCAGCCTCAGCGCCGCAGCCGATGCACGCGCCCCGCGCGCCCTTGGCGCCGATTGCGCCGCCAGCCGGTCCGCAGCCCTCGCCGGCGCACGCCGAATATGGCAAGCGCCCAGCGGCTCCGGCGCCGCAGCCGGGCCATCCCGGCCACGCCGCGCTCGATCCGCATGGGCGGCGCGCGCCGCAGCAGCGCCCGGTCGAGGAGGATCATCTCGAGATCCCCGCCTTCCTGCGTCGTCAGGCCAATCACTAATCTTGCCGACAGCTAAGTGACGAAGGCCCGCCTCGCGCGGGCCTTTGTATTTGCGTCCGCCGCGCTTTGTAACAAACTGTAAGAAAGCGTGACTGGAGCGCACGCCGCGCGATTTGCTATGTTGCTTCCGGGCCATAGGGAGGGTTGCGCCATTCGCCCCGAAACAAGCCGACAGGCATCGCGCACGTTACGCGCCGCGACGCATTCCGCCCGCGTCGCTGCGCCAGCGCCCCAACAGACTCTCGCGCGGACCGTGACGCTTGCCGGCCGCGGCGCGCATAATGATCGGCCCGCGCGTCTTATCCTCATGCCTGCAAGCGCCGACGCCGGCATCGTTTTCAGCGTCGCGGGCGCGGAGATCGAGGCGCATTGGTCGCGTGTCGACGCGACGCATTTGCGCACGCGCCTCGCCGCCGCCGGCGCCGCAGTCTCGACTGTCGAACATTTGATGGCGGCGCTCGCTGCGCTGCGCGTCGACAACGCGTTGGCGCTGCTCGACGGCGATGAAGTTCCAGCCATGGATGGTTCGGCGCGTGATTTCGTCGCCGCGATCGACGAGGCGGGCGTTGCGCCGCTCGCCGCGCCGCGCCGCGCTTTGCGGGTGACAAAGCCGGTGCGCGTTTCCGGCGGCGCCGGCTGGGCGGAGTTGCGCCCAATTGATCACGGCCTGCATCTCGACGTCGAAATCGCTTTTCCCGGCGGCGTCGGTCGCCAGCGCCTGGCGCTCGATCTGACGCCCGCGACGTTCCGGCGCGAATTGGCTTTGGCCCGCACATTTGGTTTTCTACGCGACGCCGAGCGTCTGTGGCGCGATGGCCTCGCGCTTGGCGCCAATCTGGACAATACGGTCGTCATCGACGGCGACGCCGTGCTCAACCCGCAGGGTTTGCGCTTCGCCGACGAATGCGTGCGCCATAAGATGCTTGACGTCATCGGCGATCTGGCGCTCGCCGGCGCGCCCATCATCGGCGCCTTCCGCTCCTATCGCGGCGGCCATGGCCTTAATCTGGCCCTGATTGAGGCCGCCGCGCGCGCCGGCGCCCTGGAGCTTGAGGTTCAGTCTACGACGGAAGGGAACGCGATCCGAGCTGGGCGAAGCCTTTCGCCATAATCTCGCCAGATGAAAGTTTATTTTTCTGCTGGCCCGCCTAGGCGGGGCACTGGCGCGCGCCGCCAACGCGCCGTTTGAGCGCGCGGGGCCAGGGGGCGCCCGCGGGTGGCGCGACTCGGCTGAGTAAGCTAAGAGGCGTTTCGGCGCGTGATCGTCGCCAGACGCCGCAAGGGGCAGCACATGTCGGTTATCGTTCGTTCATTCCGTTCGCCGGCCCTTGTGGCGACGGTCCTGCTGATGGCGGCGGCGCCGGCTCGCGCCGACCTCATGGACTCGATTACCAGCGGCTTCGGCCTTTTCGGCGGCGGCGGCGAGAAATACAAAACCGAAATCACGCCCGACATTCCCGCCGAAGATCTCTACAATGCGGGCCTTGCGCGGTTGAAGGCCAAGGATTTCGAAGGCGCGGCGAAGAAGTTCGGGGAGTTGGAGAAGCAGTATCCGTCGTCGGATTGGGCGCGCAAAGGCCTGCTGATGACGACCTTCTCGCAGTTCCAGCAGCCAAAATACGACGATGCGGTGCAATCGGCGCAGCGCTACATCGGCCTGTACCCGAATTCGTCCGACACGCCCTATGTCTATTATCTCGCCGGCATGTCCTTTTATAATCAGGTGCCGGACGTGATGCGCGATCAGCAGTCGGCTGAGAAGGCGATGGATGTTTTCTCGCAGCTTATTCAGAAGTTCCCGAAATCGGAATATGTGAACGACGCGCGTTACAAGCTTCAAGTGACGCGTGACCAACTCGCCGCCAAGGAGATGAATGTCGGGCGCTTCTATCTGACGCGCAAGAATTATCCGGCGGCGATTAATCGTTTCCACGACGTGCTCGGCAAATATCAGTCGACGCGCCATACGGAAGAGGCCCTCTATCGCCTCACCGAGGCCTATCTCGCCATGGGCGTCACCAATGAGGCGCAGACGGCCGCCGCAATTCTGGGGCATAATTTCCCTGACTCGCAGTGGTACAAGGACGCGCATGCGCTGCTGAGGACGGGCGGTCTGGAGCCGCATGAACATACCGACTCCTGGCTCTCCAAAGTCGGCAAGACGCTGCACGCGATCTAGCTCTCTCCCGCCCCAAAGCGCCCCTGCATGAACGCGCCTGCTTGCGCGAGCGCGCGCCGGCCCTCTTCGAGCCGCGCGTTCCATAATTGCCAGGCGTGGATCATGAGCGGCCAAATCTCCAATGTGACCGATACGTCAGACGCTCCGGCGGCGGCGGCGAAGCGCGTCGAATCGGCAAGCAGCGTTTCGGCCGATCCCACCTGAATGAGCAGCGGCGGCAGGCCGCGCAGCTTGGCGAAGAGCGGCGACACGCGCGGGTCCGCACGCTTGACGCTCGCCGGCACATAAGCCTGCGCGAGCTCTTCGAGATAGGGCTTGTGCAGGAGCGGGTCGACGCTGTCCTTCGTCGCCAGCGTCTCGCCCGACATTGTCAGATCCGTCCAGGGCGAAGCGAGCCAAGCGCAGACGGGAAGCGTCTCGTTGAGATCGCGCAGTCGGATAATCAGCCCGAGCGTCAGGCCCCCGCCGGCGCTGTCGCCGCCGACGGCGACGCGGTTCGCGCCATAGCCTTGCCGCTGCAGGAAACGCCACGCCGTCAGCGCGTCGTCATAGGCCGCCGGAAAGGGGCGTTCGGGCGCGAGTCGATAGGCGATTGCGAGCGTGCGCGCGCGGGCGGCGCGGCCGGCCTCCGTAACCATGCGCCGGTGGCTGACGATCGAACCGGAGCAATAACCGCCGCCGTGGAAGAACAGCAGCGCGCGCGAGGGATCGCTGCCTGGCGCGAGCGACGATTCGGCGGCGAGTCCATCGATTTCGACCGATTCGAGCGCGATGTCCGGCGCCGCAGGCCAGACGGTGCCGACTTCCTCGATGCGCGCGCGCCGTTCAATCCAGCTCACGGGCCGCGGTTTTGCGGCCAAAAGCGCGCGAATCTGGTTGATGTCGACGTCGGTCATCAAAATCTCCGTTTTGAAAAGGGTCCCGGCGACTATAATCCAGTGCGCGTCGCGCCGCCCGCCGGGCGCGCGCCCACGTCGCTTGCGCGCCGCGCGCGACTGGCGCGCGAAGGATCAATGAGCAAACGCGCCATGCTGGTTCGCCTCTCCATTCGCGACATCGTGCTCATCGACGCGCTCGACCTCGAATTTGAGCCCGGACTGACGACGCTCACGGGCGAGACCGGCGCCGGCAAGTCGATCCTGCTCGACGCTTTCGTATTGGCGCTAGGGGGGCGCGGCGACGCCTCCCTTGTGCGCGCCGGCTGTGAGCAGGGTCAGGTGACGGCGGTCTTTGATCCGCCGGCGAGCCATCCCGCCCATCTCGCCGCCCGCGAATTCGGCCTTGCGAGCAAAGACGAACTCGTGCTGCGCCGCGTGCAGGCGGCGGACGGGCGCACCCGCGCCTTCGTCAACGATCAGCCGGCGACGGCGCAGGCGCTGCGCACCATCGGACGCGAACTCGTCGAAATCCATTGCCAGCACGATGAGCGCGCGCTTGTCGATCCCAGCGCGCATCGGGCGCTTGTCGACGCGCATGGCGGCGTCCTCGCGCAAGCGAATGATTTGCGCGCACGCTATGGCGCCTGGCAGGCGGCGCGCCGCGCGCTCATGGAAGAAGAGGCGCGCATCGCCAAGGCGCGCGCCGACGCCGATTACCTGCGCCACGCTCACGCGGAGCTTGCGGAGCTTGCGCCGCAGGAAGGCGAGGAGGAGGCGCTCGCCCAACGGCGTCTGTTCATGCAGCGCGCGGAGAAAGTCGCCGCGGATATTCGAGACGCGCTGGCGGCCTTCTCGATTGACGGCGCGCCCGCCGCCGAAATCGCCCAAGCCGCGCGCCGTTTGGAGCGGCGCCTTGCGCAGGCGCCGCAGCTCTTGGAGCCGCCCGCGCGCGCGCTGGCGCAGGCGGTCGACGCGCTTGGCCTCGCCGAGCAGGCGCTGGAGCAGGCGCTCGCCGAGACGAAGTTCGATCCGGCGGAATTGGAGCGCGTCGAGGAGCGGCTCTTCGCGCTGCGCGGCATCGCGCGCAAGCATCATGTCGCGGTCGCCGATCTCGCGAAGCTTGTGGAGAAGTTCGCCGGCGACATCGCGGCGCTCGACGCCTCGGAAGCGCGGCTCGTCATGCTGGGTCAGGCGCTCGTCGACGCCAAGGCGTCCTATGACGAAGCGGCGCTTGCCCTTTCCGCCGCGCGCAAGGCGGCGGCGAAGAAACTCGATGCGCTCGTCGACGCCGAGCTGAAGCCGTTGCGGCTGGATGGCGCGCATTTCTCGACCCAGGTGACGAGCGATCCGGAGGCCGCCGGGCCGGAGGGAATCGACCGTGTCGAATTCTGGGTGCAGACCAATCCCGGCTCGCGTCCCGGGCCGCTGACGAAGGTCGCTTCGGGGGGCGAACTTGCGCGCTTCATGCTGGCGCTAAAGGTCGTGCTCGCCGACCGCGGTTCCGCGCCGACGCTTGTATTCG
>CAZCJY010000016.1:4964-8920 GCA_964498975.1 uncultured Methylocystis sp. | reverse complement strand
GCGCCGCAGGTGGCGGCGCGCGCCGGCCGGCATCTGCGCATCAGCAAGGGCGCGCCGGCGAGCGCCGGGAAGGACAAACGCGTCGCGACCAGCGTCGTGGCGCTCGGCGCGGGCGAGCGGCGCGAGGAAATCGCCCGCATGCTGTCGGGCGCCGCCGTCACCGAGGAGGCCCGCGCCGCGGCGGCAAGGCTGCTGGAGGGCGCGGGGTAGGGGAAACGGCCGCCGTTTCGGTGGTGTTTCGGTTTGAATTCCGCCTTTGGCGGGAAGCGGAAATTTTTGGCTGGCAGGCGGGATGGCGGGTTTGCGCCAGGAGCCGACATGGGAGAACGACACAGTGTCGCAAGGAAATTAGGTATTTATGGGAACGCCAACGCAGTTGGAGCCTGGCGCGCTCCCGCTCGTTCGGCCGCAGCAGACGCTCACCCTCGACGCCCACAAAAGCCTGTCGCTCGTCGATTCCCTTATGCTGCCCGTCTTCGCAAAAATGAATCCCTGTTGCGCGCTGCGCATGTCGGCGGAACTCGACCCCAACCCGCACTATCGAGGGTGACGCCAGCTTCGCGCAATACCAAGCAATCACCCTATTGGCAGACATGGATATTTTTGCCGCACTTCCCTGGGACGAATTCGTAATTAAATAAGGGAGGAATGAAAATGGGGGCATAAATTAAGGGGTTGTTTCGAAAATGGCGCGGCGATAGAATATAGTTGAACTTGTGCGGAGGACATCCATGGCACACATCGCTATCCGTCCAGCTGGTCAAAACGTCGTCCGGAGCGAAGCTCCTTCGAGGAAGACGGTTGTCGTCTCGGCATACCCAAACCCTCCGAGGATCCCATAAACTTTTCGGGCTTTATCTTGGGCGCGGTATGTTCCCGAGACCATAACGGTCTTGGATCGTACCATCTTTGGCTTTAGGGAAGTAATCGCACAATAGGCGATCGAGCCATTCTTTGGACGGCTTTTCGAAATTCGCACCGGGTGTCTTTCCGTTGAAAATATCGCGTATTATTTGACGTCCGGTTTCCTTTGAACTGTCGTCCCCTAACGTAATCAATGAATACGCTGCGGTTTCATGCGTGTTAAACCAAACTTGGCCATATTGTTGAACTTCAATGTTATTCGCGAGATTGAAGCACTCATTTGCATTTAAAATAAGACTCGTGGCCGACATCCCATCGCTTTTTCCGGTACACAATACATATGCCGTTCGATGATAAACAAGATGATTAAGTATGCAGCCGTACATCGCGAGCGCTCTTGTGTCTGTTTTTCTATAATCGACCATTTTAGCTGCGCTTTGGGTCTGTATGGCTGCCTCAGAAAGGTTTTTTGCCATAGCTAACCAAGGTTCAAATTGTTTAATATTATTGGGACCTATATACGAGTTTGACCTAGCAGAGACGCTGACGCATAATCCTGGCAATGGCGGGGGAAGACCGGCGCGCTGGACGGGAGCTTCCAAACCTCCTGCCCCTGCCAGAGTTATCCATGCGCCACCGCTTCCTGTAACGTCTCCCGCCACGCCGCGATGGCCTCATTGAACTCCGCCGTCGCCTTTTCCTCTGTTTCAGCCGTAACCCCGATCTTGATCGACTCATTGGGACCCGCCACCGCGAGCCATCCCCCGCACTCCCGCCGAAGTAAGCGCACGTCATTCGAGCTATTTTCCATGTCAGACCACCTTCTGTCCAGGACACAAAATATTTTGTGCACGAAAATTAGCTAAAAGCAATAACTTACGAATCAATCAGCGGCTACAATACCAATACCCGAATTGACAGAGCGGGTCCTGGTACGCAACAAAGCCAACGCTGTTTGGCACGCGAATCGGATACAAGGTCATGCCTGTTACTCAAGACAAGCCCGCGCCGTATGCGCCAACGTCCGTAATCCTGAATCTACTCGTTCGGCATCGGGATAGAGGGCTCCCCACTCCTGTGACGCCCGAAGTGCTCACGCGCGCCGGTGTTACCGACAGTCTGAATGCGCGGACTTTGCAGGCGCTTCAAGTGCTCGATCTCATCGACGAGGATGGGCGGCCGACGCCAGTTTTAGAAGGCCTTCGGTTGGCGCCAGAGGCTGAATACAAGGCTCGCATGGGGGAGTGGCTGACCTCCGCGTACGCAGACGCCCTTATGTTCATCGATCCGGCGACCGCAACCGAAACGGAAATTCACGACGCGTTTCGCAGTTACAGGCCCCCAGGCATGCGAGATCGTATGGTCACGCTGTTCCTTGGGCTATTCGAGGCAGCTGGTATCGCGCCGGAACGAAAGAGAAAGGCTTCTCAGAGGCCTGTGAATGGCGCAGCCGCACGGACAACGAGACCCGCACGCGCAGCGACGCCGCCGCAGCCGCCACCACCGCGGGGTCATATTGCCCAGCATCCGCAGCGGCAGGACCGCCACGCGACAGGGTTGCCGCACGCAATTGCTGGGCTTCTCTCAAGTTTACCGCAGGACGGAGGAACATGGACAAAGCACGACAGAGACAGGTTTGTCCACACGTTCGAGGCGGTTCTAGATTTCTGCTACCCGGTTACGACTGGGTCGAGGCAGAATGTTCAATTCTTGGAGGGGGACAATGAAAATAACACCTGATCAGCCCCCTCGCCAAAGCCACCTGGCGCTCGGGGGAGACTAACGAAGAAGGCCGGACCCTGCGCTAACAGAGCCGGCCTTCGTGGTGGCAACGCAACCGGCGGTCAACCGGCGACGAAGCGACTTAACAAACGCAGAATCGCATGTTGGCCGCCACCCCGCAACTCCTATTAGGGAGACTGGTTGGTAATGGCTAAACGAGCCTGCCACCGGGTCTGCGCTTACGTGCGGATTCGTTTCGGACGAGTCGAGCACGTCTGTGCTCACTCGCGCTGCTGTGGTTAAGACTTACTAGATTGACGCTTATGGCGTTCTGGCCGTCGCGGGGTCGCATCCTGCGGCGGCCTTTTCGTTTTCGATCGCTCGATACTTTCCTCGACCTCGGCGGGCTTTGTCTGTAGCGCGCGAGCTAGTGTCTCGCTAAAGCCCATGTCGAGCTTGAGCGGCGGCTCCAGCTTCTTCCCCTTGTTCGTCATGCGATCAGCGCCTTGTAGGTCAGCCGTCCCTCGACGCAAGCGAATATGTCGTTCATGCGCGGCGATGGCTTCATATCGCGGCGGTTATAGCGCCACGTCATTTCGTCCACATAGCGCTGAAGGTGCTTAGGCGACACCCAATGATGAATGCCAACGATCTGGCGCTTCAGCAGCGCCCAGACGCCTTCAATGTTCTGCGTGTGGACGAAGCCGCCAAGGCGGACATACTCGCCAGCGGAGTGATTGACGGCAAGGTGGTTGTAATCCTTGTCGAGGCCGACAAAGGCCATGTCCTCGTCAGTCAGAACCGCCGATCCCTTGACGACGTTCTGGCGCACCTTCCCTTGAAGCGTCTTCGCCTTGTGATCCGGCACATGCTCGGCACGTAGCTCGCCATCGCGCTCGACAATGCCGAGTACAACCGCCTTACCGGCGCCGCCCTGTTTGCCGCCCTTGCGGTCCTTGGCGTGTTTGTTCTTTTCCTTGCCGCCGACAAAAGTCGTGTCCGCCTCGACCTCGCCTTTCAGCGGTGCATTGAACGACGGCGTGCGGGCCGCATGGCGCAGGCGATGCAGCATGAACCACGCGCTTTTCTGCGTAATCTTAAGGTCCTTGGCGAGCGTCACGGACGCGATGCCCTTCGGATGATTGGTGATCATCCAAATCGCCATGAACCACTTGCGGAGCGGGAGTTTCGTGTCTTCGAAAATCGTCCCGACTTTGATCGAAAAGCGCTGGCCGCACTCGCCGCACTTATGCGTTTTGCGGTCGGAAAAGTGATAGATTTTCTGTCCCGGCTCTTTGCCGTCGGCAACGCAATACGGGCAAAACTCGCCATCACGCCAGCGGATCGAACGCAGATGATCGATACAGGAC
>CAZCJY010000016.1:3846-4954 GCA_964498975.1 uncultured Methylocystis sp. | reverse complement strand
ATACAGGACTGTTCGTCCGGGAAGGCGGACATTAGGTCAAAGAGGCTGTCGAAATTCGTGAGCACGGCTTGTCTCCCTCGATTTGGAGACAATAGCCTACTTTTTCAGTTAGGTCAAACTCGTATATAGGTCCCATATTATTTGCCTCGCCACGTCGAAATTTCTGATAATCCTCCTGGTACACCTGCCAAAAAGGGGTGAGTAAAAACGCGATCAACTCTCCCCAACGAAGTCCGGTCTCGTCTTCTGCGATAGCTCTCATATGCTTTTGTGATTCCGCCCCAACGTCTTTAATGACGCGCTCAGTAACTTGTTCTGTTACCAACTTTTTTATCGCAATGCCGCCAACGAGACTGAAAAAGCTAAGTATAGCAAATGCCAATGAAAAGCCTCCAAAGAACATCGTAAAATGCTGCCCCGTCATGGCAATCTCAGAATTGGCTATCTTATTTTTTTCTTCTAATATTTGTTCTTTGAGGTCTTTTACATCTGATAAAGTTGCTGCGTTTTTTAATTTTTCTATTTCTATTTGGGGATTATCCCCTTGACGCAAGTATGAGCTTATGGCATAGTCTCCGTCATTGGAGACATGACCATGACTACTCGCAAACGCACCCGCCCCTCGAAAGCCGGACAAGGCGAAAGCAATGTCCAAGCGTTTTCGGTTCGCGAGTTTTTCGCGACGTTCCCGAATGATGACGCCTGCCTTATCCGGGTTATGGAGGTCCGCTACGGCCTTCGCCACGTCTGCGGCAAGTGCGGCGTCGAGTCGTCATTCCACAAGATCACAGGCCGCCGCGCCTTCGCCTGCGCAGCTTGTGGCGATCATGTCTATCCGTGCGCCGGGACGATCTTTCAGGATAGCCGCACGCCGCTGCAAACGTGGTTTTATGCGATCTATCTCTTTATCGCGACGCGCCACGGCGTGAGCGGCAAAGAACTCCAGCGAACGCTCGGCGTGACCTATAAGACGGCGTGGCGCATCGGCCAGCAAATCCGTGACCTCATGACGAAGGCCGATGGCTTCGAAATGCTCAAAGGCCATGTCGAGCTTGATGAGGCTTACGTGGGCGGAAGGCGCAGCGGCAAGCGCGGTCGCGGTGCCGAA
>CAZCJY010000016.1:216-3836 GCA_964498975.1 uncultured Methylocystis sp. | reverse complement strand
GCCTCAAAGAGCGCGGCGGCAAGATCGCGACGCAAGTCATTCCGAACGTCAAAATGGACACGCTGCGCGGCGTCGTTCTTGAGAATGTCGAAAAGGGCGCGACCGTTTCGACCGATGAGCTTTACAGCTATGGCTTACTGACCGGCGATGGCTACAAGCATGGCGCGGTGAAGCATGGCGCGAAGGAATGGGCGTATTACGATTATCGCCATGACGCGACGCATCACACGAACAATGTCGAGAGCTTCTGGAAACTGTTTAAGAAGTCGGTCGCTTCAACGCACATTCATATCAGCGCGAAGCACATGGACCGCTACCTCGGCGAGTTTTCTTTCCGCTCGAACCATCGCCAGATGCGGAACGCGATGTTCGATCTTCTGATTGCGGCGCTTTAACCAGCGCCGCCGCCAAGTCGTCGAACGCCGCGCGGTCGATAGGCCCGACGCCGCGAGCCTCCTCTTGGGCGGCAAAGTCCTGCAATCGCCCGGATTCCGTGGCCTCTCGCAATGTGATATAAGGTGCGGTCATGATCGGATTTTACTCCTATGCCTAAGAGGAAGCAATCGGCGGCGCAGCCGGAGCCGACGCTAGACATTGGCAACGTCGTAGCTGCGTTCTCTGAAGAACAGGTGGAGCGCATTACCGGCCTCGCCAAGATGCGTCTTCGGTATTGGGCGCGGACAGGTTTTTTTAAGCCGAGCTTCACGGATGAAGACATTCGTCTTCCATTCAGCCGGTTCTATTCTTTCAAGGACATAGTTGCGCTGCGCACGCTCGAAATGCTGCGTGTGCAAAACAATGTTCCCCTTCAACATCTGCGGCGTGTGGCGGAAAAACTGAGCCATCTCAAGGATGACCTCTGGACTAAGACGACCCTTTTTGTCGTGGAGCGCAAGGTTGTTGTCGTTAACCCCGAGACAGGAACGCCGCAAGAAGTTGTGAGCGGACAATATCTTCTTGGAATACCGCTGAAAAAGGTGATGGAAGATACCAGCGCCGATATAATCAGCGTGATCAAACGGCAAAAAAATCAGGTTGGACGCGTTGCGCGATCGCGAGGCATTAGCCGCAACGCATGGGTCGTCTCTGGGACTCGCATCCCTGTAGCAGCTATCAAGCGACTTCATGAGGATGGTTTTGATATTGATGCAATAATTGAAGAGTACCCCGATCTCACAAAAGAAGACATCGAGGCGGCTCTCAAGCACAAGGATTCTAAGGCCGCTTGACCGCCACAGATGGCGATATGCGATTTTTCGCCGACCATAATATCCCGGAGTCAGTGTGCAAGACGCTGGAAGCCGCTGGGTATGAGACAATTCGCCTTCGACAAAAGACAGCGCCCGATTCACCAGACATGCTTGTTGCCGCTGTATCGGAAGCTAACAACGCAATCCTGGTAACTATGGATTCTGATTTCAAATCAATTGCCAGCCGCACAGGCATTGGCAATAGGCGGTTCCGCAAGCTCAGTCTTCTACGATTTGAAAAGTGCCGCGAATCTCAAGCCGCTATGCGGTTAAAAACAGCGATGAGCCTAATCAAGCATGAATGGAAAATTGGCAACGGAAATTCCGACCGCCGTATGTTTGTGGTCATAACCGGGCAGGTCATACGCACTCATCGCTAACTTATCTAAAGCGGGGGAGTCGAAATGCAGAAGCAAGAAAAAATACTGACGTTGGAGGATATCGATAATTTTGACTTCGAATCCTATTATGCGGCTAAGAAGCTGAGGCACGATCGCCCATGGGTCTACGACATAATCAGGGTGTTGTGGGGTGCCCCCAAGGATGGCGTCTCAATGGATTTCTTGTGCCGCAATTTATGGAAAATACGTGATCCTTCTGGGCTACCTACGCCGAAGGAATTCAGAGCAACAGTGCAAAGCGCACTTAATCAACATACTGCGCAATCGAGTGTTTGGACCGGTAATTCAGAAGACGACCTTTTCCATTCTCCTCTAGGGAAAGGCTCGGGAACATGGGCCGTTCACCGTCAAAGGGCGATTGCTTGGCTCAACAAGCGTGATTTGCCAGATGCTTGATAACTTGTCTCAAGGGGATAATCCCCTTCTATTTTGTCTGCCAGCTCCTTTAAGTAAGCTGCCTGCGCGTCCGACATTGCATGTCTCTGCTGCAGGTCTTTGATAGAGGATTCTATGGCCATCAACCGATCATTTGGTTGAGGTTGATTTATCGGTCTGTTCTGATTTCCTTGAGCGTAGCTTTCAGTCGCTGATTGCGCGATCACGAAAGGGATCAGAAGGATTGATGCCCGCGCAGCGACAATTAAATATTGGATGCCCATTTTCGCGCTCCCGTTTTTTCGCGCTTCGTCGCGGATCATAATCCTCCAACTCCATGTTGTCCCTCGACTCGCTAGCTATGGCGTATTGCGACGGCTCCCATTCGTCGCGGAACCCCACCGTCCTCCGGAGGAGCCGCATACGCGGTTGTCTCGACCCGACCGACCTTCAAAACTCCAGTCTCCCGAACGTCTGGGACCGGACCTGACCGCCGGGATGCACGATGATAGTGTCATCGCTCCGTCGTTGCTCAAGATTTTGGGCATCTTGTGGTAAGCACCGCCCCGACCGGCTGCCTACTCGCAGGAGAGACCGCTTCGGGTCAAATCAAGTGCCAACTTGTACAAATCAAGCCATTCATCGTCCGCTCGGCGGGGCGACGGTACGGGTCGCAAGCCGAAATTCAAACTGAGCCGCTACCGCCATTTCATTTCCAGTGACAAAGGTTCCGGCGCGATGCAACATGTTACGGGAAACCGGATCTCGTCATGCCTCGGACGCCTAAGCGCGCCAAGCTCGCCTCTCCTCGTAGTCGAATGGCCAGCTACCGGCAGCGCATGCGCACCCTCGGCTTGTGCCCCATCCAAATCTGGGCGCCGGATAGCCGCGCGCCGGATTTCATTAAAAAGCGCCATCGACAGGCCCGCGCCGTCGCCGCCCATGATCCGGCCGGCGACGAGATAATGCGATTTGTAGCGAGCGTCTATGAGCGGCTTAAGGACTGATGCGGCGTGGCGCGTTTGTTGTTGTCGCGACTTCCGGAGACAACGCCAAGCCGCGTCCCGCTCTGGTCGTTCAAAGCGTTCTGTTGAGCAGTCGCGCGGCGGGAGCCGGCGCGCCTTTCGTTGCCTCCCGCCCGCCACTGGCCTAAGACAGGCGCCATGCAGGACGCGCCTTTGCTGAAACCCGCCGCAGATACGCTCGCCGAATTGCGCGGCGAGATCGATCGCATCGATCTCGACATGCATCGGCTGCTGATGCAGCGCGGCGAGATTATCGACCGACTGATCGCGGTCAAGCGCGCGCATCATCTGCGCCTCCCGGTCCGGCCGGTTGACGCGGTCGAAGGCGTCTGGCGCGTCATCGTCTCGACCTTCACTTATGTGCAGGCGAATTACGCCGTGCACGCCGACGACTCGGGCGGCGACGCGCAGATGCGCGATTCGGCGCGCTTCCACTTCGGCTTCACCGTGCCCTATGTCGCGCATCACGGCGCCGGCGCGGTGATCGACGCCGTCGCGGCGTCGGAGGGCGATCTCGGCGTGCTGCGCGCCACGGGCGGGCTTTCCGATGGCGCATGGTGGATGCGCAT
>CAZCJY010000016.1:0-206 GCA_964498975.1 uncultured Methylocystis sp. | reverse complement strand
GCCCTTCGTCGAGCGCCCTAACCACCCTGCGGGACTACCGGTTTTCGTCGTGGCGCGGCTCGCGCCCGAAGCCATGGCTCATGGCGTTTCGCTTTACGCGGTCGGCCTCGCGCGCTGGACGCATGCGCTGCCGGGCGCCTTCTCGACGCTAAAGGGCGAAATTCTCGCGAGCGCGCCGCATCCCGAAGGGCTTGCGCTGCTCGTCG
>CAZCJY010000015.1:0-22454 GCA_964498975.1 uncultured Methylocystis sp. | reverse complement strand
GTAATAGGCGGTGACGAAGCCTTCGCGTTTGATGCGATGCGGGCGAAACCAGCGCCGGAAGAACGCGCCGGGGCCATCTCCTCCGATCAACGCGGCGCGCGCGGCCGCGACGAGCTCCTGCGGCGGCGGAACGGCGCCGCGCTGCTCTTGCGCGCTTGCGACGATGATTTCGGCGGAACGTCGGAAAGAGGCGAAAGCGGCCGAGAGATCGTCGCGCGCCCAGCCTTCGACGGCTTCAAAAGCGATCGGCTCCAAATCGCCCGGGAGCCGCACGGCTTAATCGTCGGCTTGCGTCGCGACGAGCTTCCAATTGGGGTCCGAGGCCCTCGGGTCGCGCGCGAAAGTCCAGCGTTCGACGACCTTGCGGGTCTGCCCGCCGTCAATGGTTTCGCCCTCGCGGTCGCGGCGCAGGTTCATCAGCCGGGTCGCGAAGCGAACGGTGACCTCGTTGCGGCCCGCTGCCACGCGAGCGGCGTCGACGGTCGCGGAATCTATGGCGACGACGGCCGTCTCGACGGTTTCGCCCTGCTCCTCGCGCCGGGCGATCTCGCCGGCGAAACCGTCGAACACTTCTTTCGACAGCAAGGGCCGCAGCGTATCGCGATCGCCCTTGGCGAAAGCGGTGACGATCATTTCATAGGCGCGGCGCGCGCCATCGAGAAAGGCCTTGCCGTCGAATTTCGGATCCGCGGCGGCGATGGCGTCGAGGCCCGTCCAGGCGGCGGCGACGCCCTTCTCAGCGACGCCGTCCCAGCGGTCGGCTCCGCGGCTGGGCGGCGGCGCGTCAGCCAATGGCGCAGCCCCAGGCAGCGGCGCGGGTCCCGCCGGCGAGGGGCGGGGCGGCTCGAAGCGGGCCGGAGGCGCGTTGCGATCAATCCTTATGCCCAGCACGGAGCGCAGCTTCCAGATGACGAAAACCGCCAGCGCTGCAAAAACGATAAGGGACGGATCAAAGGGGTCGCCGTTCGCCGGCATGGGTTCCATACTCCCGAATAGAGCTGTCGTCGGCTATCATGTCGCCGCCCGCATGTCACGAATCAAGGGGCAGGCGTATCGCCGCAGGCGGCGCGAGCGGCGCCTAGATCGGATAAGTCGATGAAATCAAAGCTTGTCGGCGTCGTCCTCGCGGCGTGGATCGTGCTCGAGATTCTCGCTTTCATGTTTGTCGTTCACGCCGTCGGCCTGCTCGCGGCGATGGTTCTCGCCGTCGGCACGTCGCTTCTCGGCCTCGCCGACGTGAAACGGCTGCTTTCCTTCCTTCGCGGCCGCGTCGGAAAGCCGAAGGGGGAGCGCGAGAGCGGCGCGATGCTGGACGGCGCGATGCAGGCGCTGGGTTCGCTCCTGCTGATCCTGCCGGGCTTCGCCTCCGATTTCCTCGGACTGGCGCTGAAATCCCCCTCGATTCGCCAAAACCTCGCAAGGCGCCTGGGCGCGCGCGGCGGCGCCGACCCGCGCGTGATCGACCTCGATCCGCGCGAATGGCGCCATGTCACGCGAAATCGAAGCGGGCCGCGACGCCGTGCGGCCGAATGAACGCGCGCCGCGCCTTGTTCACGCAGAAGAGACGTGTTAGGCGGGCGCGACTTTTCGCTTCAAGACGATGCGGCTGGAGACCCCGATATGACCGACACGAATGGCAACGGCGCGCAGGAAACGCCGGGCGGGGCTCCGGCTCTCAACGCGCTCGCGCAATATCTGAAGGATTTCTCTTTCGAGAATCCCAACGCGCCGCGCTCGCTCGGCCCGCAGGAAAAGGCGCCCAACATCGCCATCCAGGTCAATGTCAACGCCAAGCAACTGGCGCCGACCGATTTCGAAGTAAGCCTGACGCTCGACGCCAAGGCCGGCGAAGGCGACGGCCTGCTCTTCAAACTCGATCTCGAATATAGCGGTCTCTTCCGGCTGATGAACATTCCCGAAGAGCAGGTGCATCCGATCGTCATGATCGAATGCCCGCGGATGCTGTTTCCCTTCGTGCGGCAGATCGTGGCGGATGCGACGAGCAAGGGCGGCTATCCGCCGCTCTATATCGACCCGATCGACTTCGTCGCGCTCTATCAGCAGAAAGCGGCCGAGGCGGGCGGCCAGACCTTCGCTCAGGCGAACTGACGAGCAAGGCGCTTGCAATCGTCATTGCGAGCCGCGAATGCGCCGACGCAATTTGGTGGCTTTCTCATGGCTCTGGATTGCTTCGCTTCGCTCGCAATGACGACTGGCGGACTTCAGTCATTCCTGGCCAAATAGCGGTCCCAGATCGGCGCTTTCATCGTCGCGACAAAGTCGGCGTGCGCTTCTTCCTCGGCCTCGCTCAGGCGCGGCGCGAGCGGTTCGGGGCGCCGGCGCAGCAGATCGCTCGATGTTGCAAGGCGCACGGCGTGAACCGTCTGCAATGACAACGCAGCCTGCCTGCCGCCGCACAGCTCCGCATAGACCTCGGCCAAGAGATTGGCGTCGAGCAGCGCGCCATGCTTGTCGCGACGCGACAGATCGATTGCGTAGCGCTGACACAAGGCGTCGAGCGAATTGGGGCCGCCAGGATGACGCCGGCGGGCCATGGCGAGCGTGTCGACGATGCGCGCCGCGCTCAGCGGCGGGATGCTCAACAGCGCGAATTCGGCATTGAGAAAGCGCGTGTCGAATTCGGCGTTGTGAATGATGAGCGGCGCATCCTCGATGAAGTCAAGGAATTCGGCGGCGATTTCCTTGAAGACCTTGTGCTGCGCGAGAAATTCGCGCGAGAGCCCATGCACGCGGAAAGCTTCTTCCGGCATGTCGCGCTCGGGGTCGACATAGCGATGAAAAACGCGGCCCGTTGGAATGAGATTCGAGATTTCGACCGCGCCGATTTCAACGACGCGATGGCCGCTCGCGGGATCGAGGCCCGTCGTTTCCGTGTCGAGAACGATTTCGCGCATTTCGTGCGAACTCCGATTGATCCGTTCGCTTGGTGTGTCATTCCCGGCAGGCCGAAGGCCTGACCGGGAATCCAGAGTCGATCGGAGAACGCCGGCCCTGATCTGGATTCCCAATCGCTCGCTTCGCGAGCGTCGGGAATGACATCCGAACTATTCAGCAAATATCGTATCACTTATCCAAACGCGCTTTAAGCGCTTTCAAAATATTTCGCACTTCTTCGCGCGCGGCGTCCAATCCCTTGTCAGTATGAACGATAAAATGCGCGCGCGCGCGTTTTTCCGAATCGGGCGTTTGCTTCTTGAAAATGGACTCGAATTTTTCCTGCGTCATGCCGGGCCGCGCGAGAACGCGCGCCTTTTGCACATCTTCCGGCGCAGTAACGACGACAATGGCGTCAACGTCCTTTTCGGCGCCCGTTTCAAAGAGCAGCGGAATATCAAAAACGACGACGTCATCGTCCTTGGCTTCGCGCTCCGCGACCAGAGCGTCGCGCGCTGCCCAGACCAAGGGATGCACAATCGCTTCGAGACGCTTCAGCGCCGCCGGATCGTCCAGCACGCGCGCGGCGAGACGCGCGCGGTCCACGGCGCCGTGGATAACCACGCCCGGAAAGGCGCGCTCGATCTCCGCCGCTGCAGGTCCCTGATAAAGATCGTGGACGAGCTGATCGGAATCGAGCACGGTGACGCCTTCGGCGCGAAACATATCGGCCGTGGTCGATTTCCCCATGCCGATGGAGCCGGTCAGTCCCACGCGCAGCATTTTTTTCGTCACGAGAGCAACGCTCCTTGCTCACGCAGCGCATCGAGCGCGGCGATCAAGGGTAGGCCCATGATCGTCCAATGATCGCCCTCGATATTAGAGAAAAGATGCGCGCCAAGGCCTTCGATCTGATAGGCGCCGGCGGAGCTCAGCGCCGTCTCGCCCATTTCGGCGAGATATGCGGCAAGAAAAGCATCGCTGAGATTACGCATCGTCAGATCGGCATGCGCCACCGCTTCAAACAGCACCATATTATCCCGCGCCAAAACGATCGCCGAATGCAAGCGATGGCGACGGCCTGAAAGAAATTGTAACAGCTCCTTGGCCTCACCCATGTCACGAGGCTTTCCAAAGACCCTCTCGCCGCAGCTCGCCGTCTGATCGGCGCCGAGCACGAGCCGTCCCGGCGCACGCGCCGATATCGCGAGCGCCTTGGCGCGCGCAAGCGTCAACGCGATCCGATCTGCGTCGGCGCCTTCGAGCCATTCTTCGATGGCGCGTTCATCGACGTCGGCTGGGATCGCCTCGAATGGAATTCCCGCTTGTTCCAAGGCCAGGCGCCGCCCGGCGCTTCTCGACGCCAGAATCAGCGGGGCCTCGGCGCGCCAAAGAGAAAAGATGGCGCCTTTCGTCATGTCCGGCTCATCCCTCAAACGTCCACAGGGCGCCCTGAGCTCCCAAAGAGCGGGGACAAGAAGTCCTGTTTAGGGACCATCTATACCGCAGCGGGCATAACCCATTACCGTGATCAACAAGCCACCGCCTGTCGATGGCGCTCCGGAAACATCTGACGCAGAGGGGATTCACAGGCGATCCACATCCATTCGCAGCCAGTGAGGCCCACAATGAATTGATTCCAATGGCGATTGGACCTTGTCCATGCGCTCCTGGCGACCGCCGCCTATGTTCCGACACCTGTGGGCAAATGGTTAATACTTATTAACCAGTGCGTTCCTAAGGCTAATAAAAGCTTAATCAGTCCTTTTAAAATGAATTTTGTCTTTAGGGCGTTTCGCGCTACGCCGCTTGCCGACGACTTTGGAGCGATGCGGGAAGCGACAGGATGGCGGAGGAGAAAGCGCTTATTTCGGTGTTGCGCGGAAAGGCGGGGGACATTCCGCCGCTCTGGCTGATGCGCCAGGCGGGACGTTATCTCCCCGAATATCGCGAAATCCGCGCCACCGCGAAGAGCTTTCTCGATTTCTGCTATTCGCCGGCGAAGGCGGCGGAGGTGACGCTGCAGCCGATCCGCCGCTTTCATTTCGACGCAGCGATTCTCTTTTCCGACATTCTCGTCGTGCCGGACGCCATGGGTCAGCAAGTCTCTTTCGAAAGCGGCGCGGGCCCGCGGCTCAAATCCATCGAGACGCCGGACGAAATCGATCGAATCGGTGCCTTCGACATCGAAAAGCTTTCGCCCGTCTTTGAGACCATCGATCGCGTGAAAAGCGCATTGCCCCCGGAAGTCGCCTTCATCGGCTTTTGCGGCGCGCCCTGGACTGTCGCGAGCTATATGATTGCCGGCCAGGGAACGCCTGATCAGGCGCCGGCGAGGCTCTTCGCCTTTCGTGATCCGCAGGCCTTTGCGCTTTTGATCGATCGTCTGGCGGACGCGTCGATTGAGTATCTGACTGGTCAGATCGAGGCCGGCGTCGAGGTCATGCAGATTTTCGACAGTTGGGCAGGCGTTCTGCCGGCGAATGAATTTGAGCGCTGGTCGGCGCAGCCGATCAAACGCATCGTCGCGGGCGTCAAAGCGCGTCATCCGCAGGCGCCGATTATCGCCTTCGTGCGCGGCGCGGACGCGCAACTACCGCGACTGACCCAAACGCTCGGCGCGGAGGGCTATGGGCTAGACACCGCGCTCGATCCCAAATGGGCGGTCGAGCAGACGGCGCCAAACATAGCGCTGCAAGGCAATCTCGATCCGCTGGCGCTTCTCGCGGGCGGAGAGGCGCTCGACCGTGAAATCGATTCGATTCTCGAAGCCTTCAAAGGGCGGCCGCATATTTTCAATCTGGGCCATGGCATCCTGCCGCAGACGCCGATCGAAAATGTCGAGCGACTTGTCGCGCGCATACGCGGCGCCGGAGCCTGACGATGTATCTGTGGGTCAAGGCGCTGCATGTCGTCGCCGTCATTTCCTGGATGGCGGGGCTTCTTTATCTGCCGCGGCTCTTCGTTTATCACGCGGAGGCCGGGCTGGGCGCTCAGGCCGGGACTTTCAAGATCATGGAGCGGCGGCTCTATCGCTACATCATGACGCCGGCGATGACGCTCGCCTGGATCACCGGCATCTATCTCGCGCTTGAAGGCGGGGCGCTTTCGTCGGGATGGTTTCACGCCAAAGCGACGCTCGTCGTGTTGCTCAGCGCGGCGCATATCCACGACGGCGTATTGATGCGCCGCTTCGCACAGGACGCCAATGCGCATTCGCCGCGCTATTATCGCATCCTCAATGAAGTCCCGACCTTGCTGATGATCGGCATCGTCATTTTGGCGATCGTCAAGCCATTTTAGGATTAGGCGTGGATCGCTCCTGCGGCTGGCGAATGTTGCGGCCGTGCCGGCCTTTGCCGGGAATACGCGGGAAAGCCGGGGGTTTCCGGCGTTTTATGCGCATGGTTCGACGCAACTCTTGATTCCGGGTTGGAAATTGTCTAAGTCAGTCCAATCCCTCTGAGGCCGAGTCTGCTCATAGCGGCATCGCCGGAATTTTCGCCGGCGCTCCGGGAAGCCCTTTCCCGTCCACCGCTTATCTCCGGCTCCTCTCATCCTACGCGCCAATACCCAAGGTTCCTCCTTTATGCGGGAAATCAAACTTTCGGACTTGAAAGCCAAGTCCGCCGCCGAACTCCTCGCCTTCGCCGAGGAGCATGAAGTCGAGAACGCGTCGCTTCTGCGCAAGCAGGAACTGCTGTTCGCGATTTTGAAGCAATTCGCCAGCCGCGATGTCGAGATCGTCGGCGAGGGCGTCGTCGAGGTTCTGCAGGACGGCTTCGGCTTCCTGCGTTCGCCCGACGCCAATTATCTCGCGGGTCCAGACGACATCTATGTCTCGCCTTCGCAGATCCGCAAATTCGGTCTGCGCACCGGCGACACGGTCGAGGGCATGATCCGCAGCCCCAAGGAGGGCGAGCGCTATTTCGCGCTGCTCAAGGTCAACAGCATCAATTTCGAGGACCCGGAGAAGGTGCGCCACAAGGTGCCCTTCGACAATCTCACGCCGCTCTATCCCGACGAGCGCTTGAAACTAGAAATCGACGATCCGACGAAGAAGGATTTATCGTCCCGCATCATCGATCTCGTCGCGCCGATCGGCAAGGGCCAGCGCGCGCTTGTCGTCGCGCCGCCGCGCACCGGCAAGACCGTGCTTCTGCAAAACGTCGCGCAGTCGATCACGACCAATCATCCCGAGTGCTATCTGATCGTCCTGCTGATCGACGAGCGGCCGGAGGAAGTCACCGACATGCAGCGCTCGGTGAAGGGCGAGGTTGTCTCCTCGACTTTCGATGAGCCGGCGGTGCGCCATGTGCAGGTCGCGGAAATGGTCATCGAGAAAGCCAAACGCCTCGTCGAACATCGCCGCGACGTGGTGATCCTGCTCGATTCGATCACGCGCCTCGGGCGCGCCTACAACACCGTGGTGCCGTCGTCCGGCAAGGTGCTGACGGGCGGCGTCGACGCCAATGCTTTGCAGCGGCCAAAGCGCTTCTTCGGCGCCGCGCGCAATATCGAGGAAGGCGGTTCGCTGACGATCATCGCCACCGCGCTGATCGACACCGGCTCGCGCATGGACGAAGTCATCTTCGAAGAGTTCAAGGGAACCGGCAACAGCGAGATCATCCTCGACCGCAAGGTGGCGGATAAGCGCGTCTTCCCGGCGATCGACATCACCCGCTCCGGCACCCGCAAGGAGGAGTTGTTGGTCGCGCCCGACATTTTGAAGAAAATGTATGTCCTGCGCCGCATCCTCAATCCGATGGGCACGGTCGACGCCATCGAATTCCTGCTCGGCAAGCTGCGCGAAACGCCCAAGGGCAATCAGGCTTTCTTCGATTCGATGAATACTTAAATCGATGCTATTACGCCGCGCTTAAAGCAAGGGCTTCGAGCCATGTCGGCCGAGGGAACCGCATTGGCGAGAAAATGCCCCCGCATCGGTCTAGCCTTGGGCAGCGGCGCAGCGCGCGGCTGCGCGCATATCGGTGTGATCGACGCGCTGCTCGAATTCGGCATAGAGCCGCAAATAATTTGCGGGACATCGATCGGCGCGCTTGTCGGCGCCGCCTATGTCGCGGGAAGGCTCTCCGAACTTCGGCAATGGGCGGAAGCGGCGACATGGCGCGGGATCGCTGCGCTGATGGATATTCGGCTTTCGGGCGGTGGATTGATCGAAGGCGAGGAAATTATCGCCTTTCTGCGCCGCCTCGGAATAGACGACGCTATCGAAAACTGCGCCAAGCCTTTCGCGGCCATTGCGACCGACCTTGCGTCGGGCCGCGAGATATGGCTGCAAAGCGGCCCCATCTGTGAGGCGGCGCGCGCCTCTATGGCCTTGCCCGGAATTCTCGCGCCCGTAAGGGTCGAGGGGAAGTGGCTCGTCGACGGCGGCCTCGTCAATCCGGTTCCGGTGTCAGTCTGTCGCGCGCTTGGCGCCGATGTGATCATCGCCGTCAATCTCAACGGCGATCTCGTGGGGCGCCGTTTCGAGGAGGCGGCGGGCGTCGAGACGACGGCGGAGCGACTCGTCCCGAACGAATTCGTGAGCGGCATGCTCAATCAGCTTCCCGCCCTCGCGCGCGAGCAGGCGGCGCAGATAGCGGCGAAACTTTTCTCCGCGGGGCCCGCAAGTCCCGGCTATTTTGAAGTGCTCGCCAATTCCATCAACATCATGCAGGATCATATCACCCGCGCGCGCCTCGCCGGCGAGCCGCCGCATGTGATGTTGGCGCCGCGCCTCAAGGACCTTGGGCTGATGGAGTTCAACCGCGCCAGGGAAGCGATCGCCGAGGGACGCCGTTGCGTCGAAGAGGCGGCGCCGGCGCTGCGGCGCTATGTCTGAAGCTAGCTATTGTGCAGCGCAGCATTCGATGGCGCGTTGTTGCGAAGTCTAACGGAAAACTTGTAGAATCCATCTGATTTCAACTGCATGGCGCTTCGCGGACGGCTGGATATGGGCGGCGATACGATATTCGCGCTTGGGACTGGTGCAGGCCGCGCGGCGATCGCGATTGTGCGCCTCTCAGGCCCCAACGTGTCCGAGACGCTGGCGGCGATGGTCGGCGGCCTGCTCGCGCCGCGCCGCGCGACTTTCGCCGCGATGCGCGATCCCGAAAGCGGCGACATGCTCGACCAAGGCCTGGCGCTGTTTTTTCCCGCGCCGCATTCCGCGACCGGCGAAGACTATGCCGAATTGCATCTTCATGGCGGGCGCGCTGTGGTCGAAGCGACGCTTGCAGCCCTCGCCCGTCGCCCTGGCCTGCGGCCAGCGGAGCCCGGCGAATTTGCCCGACGCGGCTTCGCCAATGGCAAGCTGGACCTGTCGCAGGCTGAGGCGCTTGCCGATCTTATCGATGCGCAGACGGAATTTCAGCGGCGCCAGGCGCTGCGAGTCGCCGGGGGCGCGCTGCGGCGCAAGGTCGAAAATTGGCGCGTCGCGCTGATTGAAGCCTTGGCGCTGATCGAGGCCGATCTCGATTTCAGCGACGAGGGCGACGTCGGCGCATTTTCGCCCGCGCGGCTGCGGAATATCCTTGGGCCCGTAACGCGGGAGATGCGGGAGGCGCTGCACATCGCGCCGGCGTCTGAGCGTATGCGCGACGGCCTTACTGTTATGATCCTCGGCCGTCCCAATGCAGGGAAATCGACATTGCTGAACGCGCTGACGCACCGCGAAATGGCGATAGTTTCGCCGATTCCCGGCACGACGCGCGACATGATCGAAGCCCATCTCGATATCGGCGGACTGCCGGTGACGCTCATAGACACAGCGGGCCTGCGCGAAGCCGCTGAGGAGATCGAGCGTCTCGGCGTCGACCGCGTGTTGGCGCGTGTCGAGACGGCGGATCTGGCGCTGTGGCTCTCGGCGGAAGGCGAACCGCCGCCGTCGCGCGACGTCGCGACGATCTGCATCGCCACCAAGACAGATCTCCATCCTCCGCCTGAAGGCTGGCTGGGGGTCTGCGCCCTGACGGGCGCGGGACTGGCCGAACTCGTCGCCGCGATTGAAACGTACGCTCGCGCCAGGCTTGGCGACGGCGGTTCGGCGCTTATCATCAGGGAGAGGCATCGAACCGCGTTGGAGGATAGTCTAGCGGGCGCGGAGGCGGCCATCGTGGGCGACAAGCCCCTTGAGCTTGCGGCAGAAGAATTGCGCCGCAGCGCGCAGGCGCTCGGGCGCATTGTCGGCGCCATTGATGTCGAAGATGTTCTGGATGCTGTTTTTTCTCGTTTCTGCATCGGGAAATGAATATGTTTCACGTGAAACAGGAAAACCCATGAAGCCATTCGACGTCATTGTTATCGGCGGTGGTCATGCTGGCTGCGAAGCCGCAGCAGCAGCGGCTCGGCTCGGCGCGCGGACGGCGCTGGTCACGCAGAATCGCGCACGAATTGGCGAAATGTCCTGCAATCCGGCGATCGGCGGGCTTGGCAAGGGACAGCTCGTGCGCGAGATCGACGCTCTCGACGGGTTGATGGGCCGCGTCGCCGACGCCGCAGGAATCCAGTTCCGCGTGCTCAATCGCTCGAAGGGACCGGCAGTGCGCGGCCCGCGCGCCCAGGCCGACCGCAAGCTCTATCGCGCCGCGATGCAGGCGGCGTTGGATGAGACGGAAAATCTGACCATCGTCGAAGCCTCCGTCGAAGATTTGTTGGTCCAAAACGGCGTCGTTCGCGGCGTCGTCGCCGGAGGAGAAGACATTCGCGCGGGCGCCGTCATTATCGCCACCGGCACTTTCCTGGGCGGCATGATCCATATCGGCGACGAACGCACGCCGGCCGGCCGAATGGGCGATGCGCCCTCGTTGGGATTGAGCGCGCGGTTGCGTGCCGACGGCTTCGCCGTGTCGCGCCTTAAAACCGGCACGCCGCCGCGCCTCGACGGACGGACGATCCGGTGGGAAGCGCTGGAAGACCAGTGGGGAGACCCCGAGCCGGAGCCTTTTTCCTATTTGACGACGCGAATCGAGAACCGCCAGATCGCTTGCGGGGTGACGCGCACGACGCCGGCGGCGCATAGGATCATTCTCGACGATCTGCATCGCTCGCCGATGCGCACCGGCGCGATATCGGGCCCTGGCCCGCGCTATTGTCCCTCGATCGAAGACAAGGTGACGCGTTTCGCCGACCGCGACGCCCATCAGATTTTCCTGGAGCCGGAAGGACTCGACGACGACACCGTCTATCCCAACGGCGTTTCCACATCGCTGCCGCGCGCGACGCAGCAGGCCTTCATCAACGCCATTCCAGGCCTCGAGGAAGCGCGCATCCTACGCCCCGGCTACGCCATCGAATATGACTACGTCGATCCGCGCGAGCTCTGCGCCAGCCTCGAGACCAAGCGCATCCGGGGCTTGTTCTTCGCCGGCCAGATCAATGGCACGACCGGCTATGAAGAGGCGGCCGCACAGGGCCTGGTGGCGGGGGTAAACGCCGCGCGCCATGCCGCGGGGCAGGCCGCCATCATCTTCGATCGCGCCGAGGCCTATCTCGGCGTCATGATCGACGATCTCGTCACGCGCGGCGTGAGCGAGCCCTATCGCATGTTCACTTCGCGCGCCGAATATCGCCTCTCGCTGCGCGCCGACAACGCCGATGAGCGGCTGACCGAGCGGGGTATCGACATCGGCTGCGTCGCGGCGGGCGGCGCATTATCATGAGTGCGCCGATCGGCTCAGCCGGGCGCGGGCGTTGCTGCAGGAGCGGGAATTGACCTCGGCGGCGGCGCGCCGCCATGGCCTGCCGGTCAATCAGGACGGGCTGCGGCGCAGCGCTTATGCGCTGCTTGCGTTCCCGGAAATTTCGCTTATGCGCCTAGCCGCGATCTGGCCGGAGCTCAACGAAATCGATTCCGAGACGGCAGAGCGCATCGAGACCGACGCGCATTATGCGGTTTATCTCGACCGCCAACAGGCGGATATCGACGCGTATCGACGCGACGAGCGCCTAGCTCTGCCGGAAAGTCTCGATTATGCGGGCATCGCTGGGCTGTCGGCGGAGTTGCAGGGCAAACTCAGCTTTCTGCGGCCGCGCACGATTGGCCAGGCGCAGCGCGTTGACGGCATGACGCCTTCCGCCTTGACGCTTCTTGCCGCCCGGGCGCGGCGGGCGTGAGCGAAGGCGCGTCGCGGGAGCAAGCGTTCCGACTGTTCCCGGCCTTGAAGGCGGTCGAGGCCGAGCTCGAGATATATGAGAAACTGCTGCGTCGCTGGCAGGCGACGATCAATCTCATATCTTCGTCGACGCTCGATGACATTTGGATGCGGCATTTCGCCGATTCGGCGCAGGCGCTCGCCGCCGCGCCCGATGTTCGGCGTTGGGCGGATATGGGATCTGGCGCGGGCTTTCCCGGTCTCATCACGGCGCTGCTGTTGAAGCCGAACCCCGGCGCAATCGTCCATCTGATCGAGAGCGATCAACGCAAGGCGGCTTTTCTTCGGACCGTTTCACGTGAAACACAGGCGCCCGCCCAAATCCATGCTGCGCGAATCGAATCGGCGCTTCCCGGGCTGGCGGACCAAATTGAAGGCGTCAGCGCCCGTGCGCTGGCGCCGCTTGACCGCCTCTTGCAGATTGCCAGGGAACCTTTGGAAAAAGGCGCGATCGGCGTGTTTTTAAAAGGGGAAGACTGGCGGGACGAATTGACCGCGGCGGAGCGCCTCGATAGTTTCAGCTGCGAGTCGGCGGAAAGCCGCACCCGCAGGGGCGCGAGAATCGTCGTGGTCAAGCACAAGGCCTCCCCATCGTGAGCCCCGCACCAGACTATTCGCCGCGCATCCTTGTGCTCGCCAATCAAAAGGGCGGCGTCGGCAAAACCACGACGGCGATCAATCTCGGCACGGCGCTCGCCGCCGTCGGCGAGGAAGTGCTGGTCATCGATCTCGACCCGCAGGGCAACGCCTCAACCGGCCTTGGCGTCGATCGCAAGAACCGCAAAATCTCGACCTATGACGTGCTGCTGGGCGAATCGAGCCTCGCCGACGCCATCGTCGCCACCGCAGTGCCGCGCTTGTCGATCGCGCCGTCGACGCTCGATCTCCTGGGCGTCGAGCTCGAAATCGCCAATGACAAGGATCGCGCCTTTAGGTTGAAACGCGCATTGGCCGAATTCGCCGCAGCGGAGCATCACGACCATGAGCGACGCTACAGCTATATTCTCATTGATTGCCCGCCATCGCTTAACCTATTGACAATAAACGCCTTAGCCAGTAGCGACGCGGTCGTCGTGCCATTGCAATGCGAATTTTTCGCACTCGAAGGCCTGTCTCAGCTCCTATCTACCGTCGAACAGGTGACGCGCACGCTCAACCCTAAGTTGTCTATTCATGGCGTCGTTCTGACCATGTACGACCCGCGCAATAATCTCGCGACGCAAGTCGCGGCCGACGTGCGCCGTTTCATGGGCGAAAAGGTCTATGAGACGATGATCCCCCGCAACGTCCGCGTTTCGGAGGCGCCCTCGCATGGCAAGCCGGTGCTGCTTTACGATCTGAAATGCTCCGGCAGTCAGGCCTATCTCAAACTCGCCTCGGAAGTCATTCAACGCGAAAAGCGGCTACGCGCGGCTTAGGCGTTGGCTCACAGCAAAAAAGGAGCCTCTCATGGCGGAGGAATCGCGGCGCCGGCTCGGCCGGGGATTGGCGGCGCTTCTCGGCGACGCGGCCAATGATGAGGCGCCAATCGAGCGCCCGCGCGGCCAGCGCAAAATACCCATCGAATTTCTCCGCCCCAATCCGCGCAATCCGCGCACGACCTTCCGCGAGGAAGACCTTGGCGAACTCTCCGCCTCGATTCGCGAAAAGGGCGTGATCCAGCCGATCGTCGTGCGCGCCGTCGCCGGCGTCGCCGACGCTTACGAGATCATCGCGGGCGAGCGGCGCTGGCGCGCGGCGCAAATGGCGAGCCTCGCCGACGTGCCGGTGGTGATTCACGAAGCCGACGACAAGGAGGCGCTCGAAATCGCGATCATTGAGAATGTGCAGCGCGCCGACCTCAATGCGATCGAAGAAGCGAAAGGCTATGAGCGGCTCGGCGCGGAATTCGGCTATTCGCATAGCGAGATCGCCAAAATCATCGGTAAGAGTCGATCGCATGTGGCGAACACGATTCGCCTGCTGAACCTTCCTGAAGAAGCCCGCAGGCTTGTCGGCGAAGGCGCCATTTCCGCCGGCCACGCCCGCGCGCTTCTGTCCGTCTCCGATCCCGCCGCCGTCGCGCGGCGAATCGTCGAACAGGGACTAACGGTGCGCGAGGTTGAAAGATTGGCGCGGACGCAATCCGAATCGCCGTCGCGCAAAGGGCGCCATCATGCGCGCGCCGAGAAGGACGCCGATACGCGCGCGATCGAGAAGACGCTCAGCGACGCGCTGGGGTTGAAGGTCGCCATTCATCACCGTGGCGACTCGGGGGAGCTGTGCATCCGATATGCGACGCTTGAGCAGTTGGACGGGTTATGCCGCCGACTGACCGATTAGTCTAACGGTGTCATGAAAGACAGGGCCGCCGTGCGCGCCGCAATCATATCCACTTGGTCCAACGGACAAACCGAAGGACAGATCACAAAGCTGAAACTCGTGAAACGGCAAATGTATGGGCGCGCAAATCGATCTACTCGAGGCACGCCTCATCGGCGCTTGCTGATCGAGAACTGCACCAAGTTTGCGTCAGAGCCCCGATTCAATGCAGATTCACAGCGAGAATATCTGGCGCGCGGATTTCGCCGTTCGACCGCGAGTCAAGCGAGCTCGCCAGGCCCGCGAGGCAATCCGCCTTAACGAGCGTCGCCGGCGCGCGATCGGCGCGCGCGTTCATTTTCAGCCAATCATCCTTGACCGCGCCAAAGAGCGGCCCCGAGGCGCGAGCTGCGCCGGCGGGCGCAGGAAAAAGATGCTCGCCCGCCGAAACGCGCTCACGGGCCGCCACGGCGCGTCGGCGAACCTCTTTAAGCGAAAGGTCGGGATAGGCCCCGAGCGTGAGACTCTGTTGGCGGTCGTCGAGCAGGCGGCCCGTGTTGGTATGGCGGCCAATCGCCGCTTTCATACCAACACGATAACAACAATCCGCTCCGGCTGGCAATGAAACGCCGCGAAATGCGGCAAAGCCAAACTTGCTTCCGAAAACCCTTAAACCCCGGGCATTTCTTAGCGTTTTAGACCGACAACAAAACCCGACGAAACGTCGCGAAACGCGCCTAAAAAGGCGACTGGTGCCCAGGAGAGGACTCGAACCTCCACGGCTTTCACCACTGGTACCTGAAACCAGCGCGTCTACCAATTCCGCCACCTGGGCATGGAGCGCGTCTCATACGGGGAGGTCGCGCCTCGTGTCAATGCGCGGCCGGCGCAAATAGGGCGCGCAACCTTAAAAAACGGGCGATGGAGAGCCTTCGTCGCATTTCCTTCCGCGCCATATTTCGTTAGAGCACGGGCGACCAATTTAAGCTGGCGAGAACCGGCGCGGCGACAGGCGGGAGCAAATGGCGATGAACGGCGACAATAGCCAGAGCATTGGCGCGGAACGGATTGTGACGGTCTTCGGCGGATCGGGCTTCGTCGGGCGCCATGTCGTGCGCGCCTTGGCGCGCGACGGCTGGCGGGTGCGGGTCGCCTGCCGCAGGCCAGACCTCGCCTTTTTTCTGCAGCCGCTTGGCCGCGTCGGCCAGGTGATGGCGGTGCAGGCGAATGTGCGCCATCCCGAGACCATCGCGGCGGCGCTGCGCGGCGCGGAAGCCGTCGTCAATCTCGTCGGCATTCTCGCCGAGACAGGCGCGCAGAAATTCGCGACCGTGCAGGCCGGCGGCGCTCGCGCCGTCGCCGAAGCCGCCAAGGCGGCGGGAATAAGCAATGTCGTTCATATCTCCGCCATCGGCGCCGACCCGCAGTCGCGCTCCGCCTATGGGCGCAGCAAGGCCGAAGGCGAAGCGGCGATGCTTGCGGCTGTGCCTTCCGCGATCATTCTGCGCCCATCGGTGATCTTCGGACCCGAAGACGACTTCTTCAACCGCTTCGCGGCCATGGCGCGGTTCTTTCCGATCGTGCCGATCGTCGGCGGCGACACCAAATTCCAACCCGTCTATGTCGGCGACGTGGCCGAGGCCGTTGCGACCGCTCTCGCCGGCCGCGCCAAAGCGGGCGCAACTTACGAGCTCGGCGGACCGGAAATAAAAAGCTTCGCGGAGCTTATCGACTATGTGCTCAAGGTGACGCAGCGCGCGCGCCGCGTCGCGAAACTGTCCTTTGGAACGGGCAAGCTCGTCGCGGCCGTGACGCTGTTCTTCACGACGATCTCCTTGGGCCTGTTTCCGAAGCTCTTGCGCATGACGGGCGATCAGGTGGAGCTGCTCAAGCGCGACAATGTCGTCAGCGAAGCGGCGAAAGCGGAAGGCCGCACGCTCGAGAGGCTCGACGTCAAACCGCAGTCGATCGAAGCGATCGTTCCGACCTATCTCTATCGCTACCGCAAGACCGGCCAGTATCAGTCGCAGCGGCTTGAGTGACGCTTCGCATCGCCGTCATTGCGAGCGTGGGCGACGAAACGCTCCGGTCGTAATGACGCGTCGAGGTGCCGTCAGCGCTCCGCAAGCCTTCCACGCAGCTCGGGCGACAGCATCTGGTGAATGCGCGTCATGAAGGCGACGGCGAAAAGCGGCGTCAGCACATTGAGGCCGGGCGTCGCCACGAAGAACGCGATGAACAGGCCGGCGATGAAGAGTTTGGGCGCATAGCGGCGGCGAAGCTCTTCCGATTCGCCGAGCGAGCGGAACCGCGTCGCGGCGAAGAGAAAATATTCGCGACCGAAGAGATAGGCGTTGGCGATGAGAAAGGCCGCGGCGTTGACGCCCGGCACGAAAAGCAGCAGCAGCGCGAAGAAATTGACGATCGCCGATATGCCCGCGAAACGCAGCCCCATGAGAATCGCCTGCGTCGCCGGAATAGCGAGGCCACGCCGCTCGGGGGGATAGAGGTCCGCTTCGACGTGATCGGCGAGATCGTCGAGGAACAATCCCGACACGAGAACCGAAACTGGCGCGATGAGAAAAGCGAGCAGGAAGAAAAGCCCGGCGCCCGTCGCATAGGTCAACGCCGTCTTCAGCCAGGGATGATCGACCATCACGAAGGACATGGCGAGCTTGTCAAGCCCGACCCAGGCGAGCGCCAGAAAGAGGAAGGTCATGCCCAGACTCTTCAACAGCACCGCGCGGAAGGGCGGCGTCATGATCTGGCGCAGCGCCGCAAGGGCGGCGTCGAACATTGAAGTCATAAGCTCGTCTCGCGTTCCCTGAGGCCCGGCCGCCATGCAGATGGCGCCTTACGTTGACGGACGCAAGAGGCGACGACGCGGAAGCCGGCGCTCCGCCGCTATTTGTGAAAAAGCGCGTCGAGATTGGCGAGGCCTTTCTCGAACTGGCCGCCAACCATCTTGTCGCAATTCATCAAGAGGTTCATCGCCTTGCCGATAAAGCCCGCGTTTCCGGACATGCGCCATGTGACAAGCGTCTGCGCGCGCGACGCAGATTTGCCGAAACCAAGGGCGCGCGTAAGCCATCCCGCGCCCGCCTCGGCGTCGCATCCTTCCGGCGTCAAGATGAAGGACACCTCGTTCGACGCCGCGAAAGGCTTGCGCATGTCGAGTCCGATGTCGACGCGCGCGTTCGGCTGACTGTCGACGATCGTCATGCGACCTGCGCCAACAGTCTTGTTACCCGACCATTCGAAGACCGCGCCCGGGCCGGCGGCCGGCCCGTCGTAATGCGTCTGCGCATTGGGATCGAGTTTCGCCCAGGGCGACCATGACTCCCAATTACGGAAATTGTTGATCTTGGCGAAGACCGCTCGCGGCGCGGCGTCAATCACCGCGGAGCGCGTCACGACAAAGCGACTGGGCTGCAAAAGAATTGTGAAGACGAGCAAAGCAGCGATGAAACAAACCACGATGAGCAAAACCGTCATGATGAATATCCCTATTATGCGCGGGCGAGGCGTATCCGCCGCGACGGCAAATTAGCGCGCGGCGTTTCGACTTCAACCGATTTGGCCCGCGCGAATCAGCGCAGCAGCGGACTCTTCTTCGAGGCGAAAGGACACATCGTCGCCTCTCGCCGCCGCCGCGAGGTGAAAGTCGTCTCGACGCCATTGCGCCAGACTGAAATTTTCATCGGCGACGCCCATAACGCGCAAGGGCGACAGGCTGACGACAAAGCTATCGAGCGAGCACGCCAGCCCGCGTCCGTCGGCTTTGACGATCGCCTCCTTCAGGGTCCAGATCGACAGAAAAATCTCATTGCGGGCGACGGCGTCCGCCTCGGCGCATATCAGCGCCGCTTCCCGAGGCGCAAAAAATCTCTCGGCGACGCCCAACGCATCGCGCGCGCCCGAAGAGCCCTCGACGTCAACCCCGACATCGAGCGAGAGAGCGATGGCGACGGCCGCCATGCCGCGCGTGTGCGACAGGCTGAACCGTAGATCGCGCGGCGGCGAAGCGAGAAAAGGCTTGCCATGCGGCGTCGTCTCGAAGCGCCAGTCGGCGGGCGCGACATGCGCTTGTTTCGACAAACTGACCCGCAGCAGCGCATGGGCGGCGACATAAGCGCGCCGATCCGCCTCGAAAGAGAAGCGCGCCGCGCGCGCTTTTTCGGAATCGTCGAGAAGAGCCGCGAGGCTCGGCCAATCGCCATCCGCGATCGCCGCGACGTCGACAAAGAGGACGTCGACCAAGGCGCCCCGCGTCTCCTGGCGCATCGAGCGCCTCGGCGCTTAGGAGACGCCGAGCTTCTTTTGCAAATTTGTTGAAGAGGTCGTGTATTGGAACAGGAGCTTCTTGTCCGGATAGACGTAGCGATGCGCTTTTTGCGCGGCGAGAGCGGCCTCGTGGAACCCCGAGAGAATGAGCTTCAGCTTGCCGGGATAATAATTAATGTCGCCGACGGCGAAAATGCCCGGATGGCTCGTCTCGAATTTCTCGGTGTCGACAGGGATGAGATTTTCCCGCAGTTGCAGCCCCCAATCGGCGACGGGGCCGAGCTTCATGGTGAGCCCGAAGAATGGCATCAGCCGCTCGCAGGCGAGCTTTTCCTCGACGCCGTCATTGCCCTTCAGCGTCGCATGCGTCATTTCGCCGTCCTCGCCCGCGATCGAGGCGATCTGGCCGAGCTTGAAGTCGATCTTGCCGGCCGCGACAAGCTCCTGCATCGCCGTCACCGAATGCGGCGCGGCGCGGAATTGGTCGCGGCGATGCACGAGCGTCAGGCTCTTCGCCACGGGCTGAAGATTGAGCGTCCAGTCGAGCGCCGAGTCGCCACCGCCGACGATCACGACATTCTTGTCGCGAAAATCCTCCATGCGCCGCACGGCGTAAAAGACCGATTTGCCCTCATAGGCGTCGATGTTGGCGATCGGCGGCTTCTTGGGCTGGAACGAGCCGCCGCCCGCGGCGATGAAGACGACCTTGGCGTGAAAAATCTTGCCTGCGTCCGTGGTCAGGCGAAACTCGGGCTTCTCGGCGGTTCCGAGAGATGTGAGCGTCTCGACCATTTCGTTGAAATGGAAGGTCGCGTGAAACGGCTCGATCTGCCTCAAAAGATTGTCGGTCAGCTCCTGGCCCGTGCAGATCGGAAGACCGGGAATGTCGTAGATCGGCTTTTCGGGATAGAGCTCGGAACATTGGCCGCCGGCGCGCGGCAGAATGTCGATGACATGCGCCTTAATGTCCAAAAGGCCCAATTCGAACACCGCGAAAAGACCGGCGGGGCCGGCGCCGACGATGACGACATCGGTTTCGATCGCGGCTTCGTTGAGCTGATTCATGGTCAAGTCCCTGACGATTCAAAAAGGCGCATTCAGGTTTCGGCGAAGCCGTTACGCATGGGCGCATCAAAGAGGCCGCGCGCCGGGCTATCGTGGCGTCCCGGAAATGCGCGCGCCGCCCCGTGGCAAATATGTGCTCTGCGCCGCCGCCGTTCGTCTATCGCATTCGTCGAAAGATGCAAACCCGTCGCCGCCGCACTTTGGAAAAGGTCGCGTCTCAGCCTTGCTGGGCGGGCGTCGTCACGACCAGGCCGTCGATTTCCGGCCGAATGGTGATCTGGCAGCACAGACGGGAATTCGGCTTCACGTCAAAGGCGAAGTCGAGCATATCCTCTTCCATCTGCGACGCTTTGCCGGTCTTTTCGGTCCATTTTTCATCGACATAGACATGACATGTGGCGCAGGCGCAGGCGCCGCCGCATTCGGCGGCGATCTCGGGAATGTCGTTGCGGCGCGCGGTCTCCATCACCGTCGAGCCGACTTCGCCCTCCACCATGCGCGCCTGGCCATGCGAATCCACGAAGGTGATCTTGACCTTGGTCGGCGCGCCGCCGCCCGGTTCTGCGCCATAGCGGGTCGCACCGTCCTCAAAGCTCATTTTCGCCATGACAGCCTGTCTCTTCCTCATTATCCGCCGGCTCGGCCGCAGGCGAGGGCTGCGGCGGACAGGCCTTCCCTACCGCCCCGTCGAACGCGGCTTTTTTGTTGCCGTTCAGTTAGCATCCGCCTGATTGCCGCGCTAGCCCCCCGCGCGCGGGCTCCCGAGTCCGAGCGCACGCTCCGGCGTGGTTGACTCCGGACGGCGTCCCTACAACCTTCGAAAAAGGCCTAGCCCATGTCGAACATCGCATCAGCTTTCCGAAACGCCGACGGCGCCATGCAAGCCGAACTCGTGCACTGTCTCGATTTCATGAACGGGTTGCCGTTTTTCAGGGACTATAAGAAACAAACCTGGGAGGCGTTGAAAATTACAGGCGGGAGCAAGATTTTGGATGCCGCCTGCGGCCTGGGATACGATGTTTTGGAAATGGCTCGGCTATTTCCGGATTCAAAATTCTATGGCGTGGATATATCAAAAGCTTTTCTCGATATAGCTCGATCGAGAGCTCAAGCTTTTCCGAACGCAATATTCATTCATGGCGATTCAAATCATCTTGAGTTTGAGAATGACAAATTTGATGGCGCAAGAATCGATCGATCGCTACAGCATATAAGCTCGCCTATCGATGGACGGCCTCCGAAATAGCCTCGAGGAACGGGACTTTTTTGGCATGCCTGAATATTATTCAATATGAAGGCGCAATACGTAAGTGAATAGTTCTGAAAACGCGAGCCGCGAACAGTAGCGTCGCCGCCGTCGCTCAGATCTGCGCGCGGGTCCAGACGGCGGTGCGTGCGGCAACCGTCGCTGCAGCCTCGCTCAGCGCGCGGGCGGCCGGCGCGCCCGTATGCTCCGGCGCCGCTGTTTCTGCAGCGAAGACGCGGGCGGCGCGCGCTCGGCCGCTTTGCTCGTCGATAAGCTGCACGGCGATCTCGACGACGGCGAGGTTACGGGCGACGTCGATTTCGAAGCGACGAATGTCGGTTTGAAGCCTAGTCCGCGCGCCAATATTCGAAGAGGCGGAGAGGCCCGACTGCTGCATCGCCTCGATGAGCCGCTTCTGGAAAAGACGCGGCAGGCGTTCGGACCATTGCACGCCCGGCAACACGGCGACGCTGTCATCCTCGGCCCGCACGACGATGCGATCGGAGCCCGTTGGGGCTGAAGCGGCCGGCTCGCTGACGAAGACGGTCGCGCCGCTTCTGAGCGCGGCGCTGCGCAGGACTCCCGTTTCGCTAAAAAGATCGAATGTCTCGCGCGTCGCCTGAGCGCAGCCTGCGAGAGGCAGAGCGAGCGTCAGAATCGCCAGGCCGATCGCCTGCGCGGCGCGACGCAGCGCCGCGTTGGACGTTTCGTCCTTCATGCCGTCCCGTCGTTTGTTTGATTCGCCCGCGAGCCGACTCGGCCCGCGACGCAGCCCTTCTAACCGATCCGGGCACGGCCTCAAAGCCACGCCCAACCTTCTAACGACCTTGATATTCCGGCACGGACTGGGCCGGTCCGAAAATGAATTGCGAGGGATCCTTCTCGATGGAGCGCAGGGTGCGATCCAGCGTGTCGACGGCCTTGCGTCCGTCCACCGCGAGCTGTTCATATTGCCGCAAGCCGGTGGCGGCGAAACGATTCAAATTCTCGGACGCGCCGGCGATATTGCCGGTGATGCTCTTCAATTGGCGCGGATCGATCGCCTTGATCGTCTTTTCGCCGGCCGCCAGCACTTTGTCGAGGCGCGCCGCCACGGGCTTCATCGACTGCGCGACCTCGGAGGCGTCGCGGATGAAGCTTGAGATGGAGGCGGAATTGTCGGCGAGCGACTTGCTGACCGTCTCGGCGTTTTTAAGCGTCGCGGTGATCGCCGGCCCATTATCGTCGATGAGCTTGTCCAGTTTCGTCAAGAGTTCAGCGGCTTTCGTCGACAGGCTTTGAACATTGACGAGCAAATTCTGGATTTCCGAACGCTCCGCTTGAATCTGCGGATATTTCTGTCCCGCTTGCGCTTCGAGCGCCGGCGCGCCCGGCGTGCCGCCGACGAGCAACACGTCCGCGACGCCGGTGAAGCCGCGCGTCTCGAGGCGGGCGCGCGTATCGGTCTTCACGGGCGTCCTGTTGTCGATCTTGACCAGCACGTCGACCTTGCTCGGATCCTGATC
>CAZCJY010000014.1:17250-22521 GCA_964498975.1 uncultured Methylocystis sp. | reverse complement strand
AGGTGATGACGCGGCGGTCCTCGATGCGGCCGACAAGCTCCTGCACCGTCGGATGATCGAGGCACATCACCGCGAAGCCGTAGAACGGCAGATTCTCGATGAAATTGCGAAAGGCTTCCTTGATCGCGTCGAAGGTGTGGAAGTGGTCGAGATGTTCGGGGTCGATATTGGTGACGATGGCGACGTCGGCCGGCAGTTTGAGAAAGGTGCCGTCGCTCTCGTCGGCTTCCACCACCATCCATTCGCCGGCGCCAAGACGCGCATTGGTGCCATAGGCGTTGATGATGCCGCCGTTGATGACGGTCGGATCGAGACCGCCGGCGTCGAGCAGCGTCGCAACGAGCGAGGTCGTCGTCGTCTTGCCATGCGTGCCGGCGATGGCGACGCATTGCTTGAGACGCATGAGCTCCGCGAGCATTTCCGCGCGGCGCACGACCGGGAGACGCTTTTCGCGCGCGGCGATGAGTTCTGGATTGTCGCGTTTGATCGCTGTGGAGACGACGACGACCGCCGCTTCGCCGAGATTCTTCGCGTCGTGGCCGATGTTGACCGTCGCCCCTTTCTCGACGAGGCGCTTGACGTTGGCGTTCTCGGCGGCGTCGGAGCCTTGCACTTGATAGCCGAGATTGAGCAGCACTTCGGCGATGCCCGACATGCCAATGCCGCCGATGCCGACGAAATGAATGGGGCCCAGTTCGCGCGGCAGTTTCATCCCTGTCTCCGTTTCGCGGCGTCCGTCCGCGCCACGCTTAATATCAGATCGGCGAGGCGTTCGGCGGCGTCTGCGACGCCGACGCGCTTCGCCGCCTCGGCGCGCGCCATGAGTTGCGCCGGCGCGTTAATCAGCTCGGCGAGACGCGCGCTCAGAAACGCCGGCGTGAATTCGCTTTGTCGCACCGTTTCGGCGCCGCCCGCTTGTTCGAGAAAATCGGCGTTGGCCGCCTGATCCTGATCGAGCGAATGCGGCAGCGGCACCAGCATCGCCGGGCGGCCGATGACGGCAAGCTCCGACACGGTCGAGGCGCCGGCGCGCGCGATGACAAAATGCGCCGCCGCGATGCGCGCTGGAAGATCAGCAAAAAAGGGCGCGATCTCGGCGGCGACTCCCGCGCCTGAATATATCGCCTCGACGCGCGACATGTCTTCCGGCCGCGTTTGCTGAACGATTCGGATGCGGGCGCGCAGATCGTCGGGCAGCGCCGCGATGGCTTCCGGCACGATATCCGCCATCACGCGCGCGCCCTGCGAGCCCCCGGTGACGAGAAGGCGAAAAACGCCGTCGTCGAATGTCGGATAGGGCGTCATCGCCGCTTCCAACACGTTAGGGCGCACCGGATTGCCGGTGACGACGACTTTGCTCTGCAACGGCGCCGGAACGGAAAGCGTCGGCAGGCCGGCGGCGATCTTGTCGACGCGCCCCGAAAGAAAACGATTGGCCTTGCCCATGACGCCATTGGCTTCATGCAAGGCGCTTGGCGCGCCAAGATAAGAGGCCGCGAGCAGCGGCGGCACAGTGGGGTATCCCCCGAAACCGATCACGGCCGCGGGCTTGATATGGCGCAGCAGCGCGACCGCCTGCGCCGTCCCGATCGCGAGCCGCGCCACCGCCTGCGCCTTGGCGATCAGCGAGCCGCCGCGCGGCGTCGCCGCCGGAATGGCATGCATGGCGCGCGCCGGAAAAGTCGCGCCGTAGCGCAGCGCGCGTTCGTCGGTGACAAGTTCGACCGCGACGCCGCGCGCGGCGAGCGCATGCGCCAGCGCTTCGGCCGGAAAGAGATGGCCGCCGGTGCCGCCGGCGGCGAGGAGGATCGGCGAATCGTTCATGCCCGCGGTTCTATCACGCCGCGGCCCGCGCGCTTGTCGCCGCGACCTCTGTCAGCACACGCGTACGCGACCGCTTTCGCGTGACGGCGAGCAGGAATCCCATGCCGAGCGAAAGCGAGATCAGCGACGAGCCGCCATAGGAAACGAAGGGCAAGGTCATGCCTTTGGCGGGCATGAGATGAACATTCACCGCCATATTGATCAAGCTCTGCAAGCCAAAAAGCATCACAAGGCCTGCGGTCGCAAAACGACAGAACGGGTCCTCGCTGCGCGCTGCCGAGAAAAGTCCACGCACGACGATGAAGGCGAAGACCGCGGCAAGCGCGATGCAGACAATGACGCCGAACTCTTCACCGATGACAGCGAAGATAAAATCAGTATGCGAGTCGGGTAGAATGCGCTTGACCACGCCTTCGCCCGGCCCCCTGCCGAACCATGAGCCGGCGATGAAGCTTTCCAGCGCCGTCTCGGACTGGAAATTCGCCGGCACGCCCGCGACCGGCGGCGGCGGCTCCAGAAAGCTCTCAATGCGCGCATGAACATGCGGCACGAACCTATAGGCAAGAACCGCCGCCGCGCCGCCGAGCCCGCCCAGCCCAACGACCCAGATCCAGTGCAATCCCGCCATGAAGAACAGCGCCGCCCAGACGATCGAGATCAGCATCGTCTGACCATAGTCCGGCTGCAGCACGAGGGGGGCAATCGTCAGAGGAAGCAGGAAGAGCGCAATCAGATTGCCCGGCACGTCCTTGCGCCGCGCGCCTTCCGAAAACGCCCATGCGACAAGCACGACAAAGGCTGGTTTCAAGAATTCCGATGGCTGAACGCCGAAAATCCACCGCTTGGCGCCCTTCACTTCCTGTCCGTAGAAGATCGTCGCGACGACGAGCGCCAGCGAGATCATGAAAATGACCAGCGCCAGGCGGCGCACGTGTCGGGGCGATAGAAAGGATGTCCCGATCATCAGCGCCAGCGCCGGGAGCAAATAGAGCACTTGCCGGTTCACGAAGTGGAAGGTCGGCAAATGCAGCCGCTCCGCGACGGGCGGGCTGCCCGCCATGGCGAAGACGAGTCCGGCGACGATCAGCAGAGCGAGGCCGGCGAGCAGCCAGCGGTCCACTGTCCACGCCCAATCCGAAAAGGCGGTCCTCTCCGCGCGCGAGATCATGTCAGTCCTCCTCTCCGCGCCGCAATGACGGCGGGAAGCCCGTGAACGAGGCCGCGAAACGCATCGCCGCGCGCCTCGAAATTGGCGAATTGATCGTATGACGCGCAGGCCGGCGACAGCAGCACGATCGGCTGCGCGGCGTCCTGCGCAAGCGCATCGAGCGCCGCTCTGGTCGTCGCAACGTCGAGCGTCTCGCAGCGCTCATAGGGCAATGCGCCTTCAAGCGTTCGCGCAAAATCGTCGCTGGCCTCGCCGATGAGATAGGCCTTGCGGATGCGCGGAAAATGTGGGCGCAGCGGCTCGATGCCGCCCTCTTTAGACTTGCCGCCGATGATCCAGTAGATTTCGGTGAAGCTCGTCAACGCCTTCTCAGCGGCGTCGGCGTTCGTCGCCTTCGAATCGTTGACGAAGAGCGCGCGCTCGATGCGGCCGACCTCCTCCATCCGATGCGGCAAGCCCGGATAGCTCTTGAGGCCCTGCGCGATCTCCTCATCGTCGAGGCCGCATTCCCATGCGGCGGCGGCGGCGAAAGCGGCGTTCTGCGCATTATGCGCGCCACGCAGCGCCCGCGCGCCTTGAAGCGAGCCGATCAGTTCCGCCTCTTCGGGCGGATGGCCTTGCTCGCGGAAATAGACGCTTCGCTCCTCGACATAGAATCCCCAATCGAGCGCGCGCGTCGCCGAGACCGGGACAATGCGCTGCTCGGGGCGCGCCGCCTCCGCAAGGCGCGCGCCGATAGCATGGCAATAGGCGTCATCGACGCTGACGAGCGCGACTTCCGCGCGCGCGACAAGCCGCTCCTTGATCGCCGCGTAACTCTCCATCGCGCCGTGGCGGTCGAGATGATCGGGCGTGATGTTGAGCAAAACGCCGATCGTCGGCGCGAGCGACGGCGCAAGGTCGATCTGAAAGGACGAACATTCGATAACGTGAATGCGCTCATCGGACGGCGGCTCGAGATCGAGGATCGGCACGCCGATATTGCCGCCAAGCTGCACGTCGCGCCCGGCCTCGCGCAGAATATGCGTAATCAGCGCCGTCGTCGTCGACTTGCCATTGGTGCCGGTAATGGCGATGAACGGCGCCCCAGCGGCGCGCGCCTCGCGCTCGCGGCAAAAGAGCTCGATATCGCCGATCACTTCGACGCCGGCGGCCTTCGCGGCCTGCACGGTCCAATGCGGCTCGGGATGCGTCAACGGCACGCCGGGCGAGAGAACGAGCGCGGCAAATCCACGCCAGTCAACGCCTGCGAGATCTTCAAGCGCCACGCCTTGCGCGACGGCTTTCAGTCGGCCCGCTTCCCCATCGTCCCAGGCCGCGACCTGGGCGCCGCCGGCGATCAACGCGCGCGCGGTCGACAGGCCCGACCCCCCGAGGCCGAAGAGCGCGACGCGTTTTCCCTTGAAGCTCTCGACCGGCGTCATCGTCACCTCAGCTTCAAGGTGGCGAGGCCCATCAGGGCCAGCACGAAGGCGATGATCCAGAAGCGGATGACGATTTGCGGCTCCTTCCAGCCCTTCTGCTCGAAGTGATGGTGGATCGGCGCCATCAGGAAGATGCGCTTGCCGGTGAGCTTGAAATAGACGACCTGAATGATGACGGACGCGCCTTCGAGCACGAAAAGCCCGCCGACGATGACGAGCACGAATTCCTGCTTCACAGCGACGGCGACCGCGCCGACAAGTCCGCCGAGCGCGAGCGAACCTGTATCGCCCATGAAAATCTGCGCGGGCGGCGCGTTGAACCATAAAAACCCTAAGCCCGCGCCAATGAAGGCGGAGCAGACGATGGTAAGCTCGCCGACGCCAGCGACGTAATTGACGCCGAGATAATTCGAAAAGATCGAATTGCCGACGAGATAAGCGAAGATCGCGAAGGCGCCGGCTGCGATCATCGACGGCACGATGGCGAGCCCATCCAGTCCGTCGGTGAGATTAACGCAATTGCCGGCGGCGACGATCACGAAGGCGCCGAAGACGACGAAGAAAGAGCCCAGCGTCGCGACATAGCCCTTCACCATCGGAATGGCGAGCTTGGTCATGTTCTCGCCGCCCGCCTCCATCAGCGTGTAACAGGCAAGCCCGGCGATCAAGAATTCCAGCGCAAGTCGCAGCTTGCCGGAAAAGCCCGCGTGCGTCTGTTTCGTCACCTTGAGGTAGTCGTCGTAAAAACCGATGAGGCCGAAGCTGACGGTAACGAAGAGCACGATCCACACATAGGAGTTACGCAAATTCGCCCAGAGCAGCGTCGCCGCGACCAGTCCCGACAGGATCATCAGG
>CAZCJY010000014.1:11857-17240 GCA_964498975.1 uncultured Methylocystis sp. | reverse complement strand
TCGTCGGCGTGCCCTTCTTGGTCACGAGATGCGACGCGGGGCCGTCCTCGCGGATCGGCTGGCCCTTCCCCTGCTTGATGCGCAGCGCCGAGATGGTTCCCGGGCCGAAGAAGAAGACAAAGAACAGCGCCGTCGCCGCCGCCATGGCGGCGCGAAAGGTGATGTAGCGGAAGACGTTCAGCGGACTATAAAGATAGGAATAGTCCGCAAGCAGTGTCAGCATTGTTTCTTCCTTAGCTCGCCGTCTCGGAGGCGAAGGCGCTTTTCAGGGCCGCGACGATCCGCGACATGCGCGAACCGTTGGAGCCTTTCACCATCACCACGTCGCCGGGACGAACAGCGGCGAGAACCACTTCTTCGAGTTCAAGCGGCGTGGCGCGATGCGCGCCGCGGATCGCGTCGGGCGCCGCGTAACTGAGCCGCGACATCAACGGCCCGGAAGTGAATAGCAGATCGACGTTCGCCGCGATAAGATCTTCGGCCAAGGCGGCATGCAGCTCGGCGGCTTTCGGCCCCAGCTCCAGCATGTCGCCGAGCACGGCGATGCGCCGTCCGCCCGGGCCGGGCGCCGCCGCGCCAAGCAATTGCAGCGCCGCGCACATCGACGTCGGATTGGCGTTGTAGCTTTCGTCGATGAGCGTGAAATCGCCGTCGCGCGTCACGATCCTTTCGCGCTGACCGCGGCCTGACGGCGGCACGAAATCGGCGAGCGCAGCCGCCGCCTCTTCGAGGTCAACGTCGAAAACCATCGCGACAAGCAGCGCGGCGAGCGCGTTCATCGCGACATGCTTGCCGGGCGCGCCAATTCGGAAGCGCAGACGCTTTTCGAGTATCTCGGCCTCAACAAGACCGCCGTCGCTGACGGCTTCATAGAGAACGAGCCGCGCATGGGCGCCTTCGGTTTCCCCGAAACTGAAGACATGGCCCGCTGTCGGCGCGGCGGCGGCGGCAAGGCGTTCATAGAATCCGTCGTCGCGATTGACGATCGCGACGCCGCCGTCGAGTCCGGAAAAAATTTCGGCCTTGGCGTCCGCGATCGCTTCGATCGAGGCGAAATTCTCGAGATGAACGGGCGCGATGCGCGTAACGACGGCGACATGCGGACGCACCTGAGCGACAAGCGCGGCGATTTCGCCCGCATGGTTCATGCCGAGTTCGAATACGCCATAGCGCGCCTTCGCGGGCATGCGCGCGAGCGTCAGCGGCACGCCCCAATGATTGTTGTAAGAGGCTGCGGAAGCATGCGTCTCTCCGAAACGCGACAGCATGAGCCGCGCCATTTCCTTCGTCGAGGTCTTGCCGACGGAGCCGGTGATGGCGGCGATGAAGGCTTCGCTGCGTTCGCGCGCGCGCTGGCCGAGCGACTCCAGCGCCTGTTGCACGTCCTTCACGACGAATAGCGGTCCGGCGCCGGCAAGGTCGCCGGCGTGGGCTTCGTCGATCACCGCCGCCGCCGCGCCCTTCTCAAAGGCTGCGCGCACGAAGTCATGGCCGTCGCGCGTTTCGCCCTTGATCGCGAAGAAGAGATCGCCCGGCTGCAGCGTGCGCGTGTCGATCGATACGCCCAAAGCCTCGCGCGCGAGCCCGCCGCTGGCGCGCGCACGCAGCGCTCCGACCAGCGCCAGTCCCGACCACAAGGCTTTCTCCGTCATCGATGATGCTCCTTGAGCGCCTGCGCGATCGCCTCATGATCGGAGAAAGGCAAAACGCGGTCGCCGACGATCTGGCCAATTTCATGGCCCTTGCCGGCCACGACGAGCGCGTCGCCCGCTTGGAGTTCCGCGACGGCGGAAGCGATCGCCGCGCGCCGGTCGCCGATCTCGATGATTTGCGCCGCGCCGCCACGGGCCCCTTCGAGAATTGCGGCGCGAATGGCGGCGGCGTCTTCACTGCGCGGATTGTCATCCGTGACGATGGCGACGTCGGCGGCGCGCGCGATGATTTCCCCCATCAGCGGGCGTTTGCCCTTGTCGCGATCGCCGCCGCAACCGAAAACGACAATCAGGCGATTTTTTGTCAGCGGCCGCAGGGTCGCGAGCACTTTTTCGAGCGCGTCGGGCTTATGCGCATAGTCGACGAAAACGGGCGCGCCATTGTGCTGGCCGACGAGTTCGAGCCTTCCCGGCGCGCCCTTGAGTTGACCAAGCGCCGCGAAGACGCGCGCAGGTTCATCGCCGGCTGCGATCGCAAGCCCGGCGGCGACGAGCGCGTTGGAAACTTGGAAAGCGCCGGCAAGCGGCAGTTCGATCTCATATTCGGCGCCGACATGGCGCAGGCGCAATGATGTCGCGAGCGCATTTGGCGTCGCCGCAAGCAGCGCAATCGCCTCGCCCTTCGCGCCGACATCGAAAACGTTCAGTCCGCGCGCGCGGCAAACTTCCATGACGCGCGGCGCGACATCGCTATCGGCGTCGATCACCACAGTTTGGCCCGGATGCATCAGCGTATCGAAGAGCCGCATCTTGGCGGCGAAATAATCTTCCATGCTGGCGTGATGATCGAGATGGTCGCGCGAGAAATTGGTGAAGCCGGCGACCTCGATGCGTACGCCGTCGAGCCGGCGCTGATCGATGCCGAGCGACGACGCCTCCATGGCGAGATGGGTGACGCCACGTCCGGCAAGCTCATCGAGAGTCTTGTGCAGTTCCACAGGTCCGGGCGTCGTCAGCGCGCCATAATGCGCGCCGTGCGAATCCACGATGCCGACGGTGCCGAGCGACGCCGCCTCATGGCCGAGCGCGCTCCAGATCTGGCGCAGAAAAGCGACGATGGAGGTCTTACCGCTCGTGCCGGTCACGGCCGCGATCGTCGACGGCTGGCGCGCAAAGAAACGCGCGGCCGCGCGCGCGAGGGCGCGGCGCACGTCGTCGACGACGATCAGCGGCAGCGGACATTCGGCCTTGCGCTGCGCTACGACGACGCGCGCGCCGCGCGCCGCCGCGTCGGCGACGAAGGTCAGTCCGTCGCCGGCGTGGCCGGGAATGGCGAAAAAGGCGAAGCCGTCGCGCGCCGTGCGGCTGTCGGCCGTAAGGCCGGCAACCTTGAGCCCGCGCAAGGCGGGCTCGAGGTCAGGCGTCGCAAGCAGCTCGGAAAGAAGCATCAATGTCCTCCGCCGCCATGCGCCGGAACGTTCGCATAGCCGTAGCCCAGTTTCGCGAGCAGCGGGAAGGGCTGGTGCGGCGGCTCGAACCGCGGCGGCAGACCGAGGATCGGGCCGACCCGCTCGATGATCTCGCCCGTCACATGGCCTGAATTATAGGCCGCCGTGGCGTAGCCGCCCGTTTCGGGCAGGCCCTGCGGCTCGTCCATAATGGTGAGGAAAAGATACTTCGGCTTGTCCGACGGCGCCACAGCCATGAAAGTCGTGAAAAGCTTGTTCTTCGAATAATGGCCGTTGATCACTTTCTCCGCCGTGCCGGTCTTGCCGCCGACGTAATAGCCGTTGATGTTGACCTTCCGCGCCGTGCCGATTTCGGCGTTGAGGCGCATCAGATAGCGCATCGCCTCGCTCGTCTCGGGCTTCACCACGCGCTCGGCGCTCTCCTTGGCTTCGTCCTCGCTGCGCTTGATGAACGTCGGCGTGATGAGATAGCCGCCGTTCATCAGCGCGCCGACCGCCATCATCGCCTGAAGCGGCGAGACCGCAAGACCATGGCCGAAGGCGATGGTCATGGTGTTCAATTCGCCCCAGTTCTTCGGCACGATCGGTTCAGCGCTTTCCGGCAATTCGGTGCGCATGCGCGTGAGCTGGCCCATCTTGCGCAGGAACGCCTTGTGCCGTTCGACGCCCTGACCCATCGCCATGCGGGCGACGCCGACATTCGACGAATAGGTGAAGACTTCCGGCAAGGTGAGCGCACGATTTTGCGCGTGATAATCGTGAATCTTGAAGCGGCCGAAGGAGAGAACGCCGCGCGCGTCAAGCCGCGAATTGAGATTGACCTTGCCCGAGTCGAGCGCCATGGCGACGGTCAGCGCCTTGAAGGTGGAGCCCATCTCATAGACGCCGACGCTCATGCGGTTGATGTGGATCGGATCGAGCGCGTCGGTCGGCTTGTTGGGATCATAGTCTGGGAGCGATGCGAGCGCGATCACTTCTCCGGTGTTGACGTCGATAATCGCCGCGGCGCCGGCTTTGGCCTTGAAATGGTTGACGCCCTTTTCCAGCTCATCGCGCAGCGCATGCGTGGCGCGAATATCGAGCGACAGCGACACCGGCTTCAGATCGTCTGGCGTTACGCCAAAACCGGCGCCATGAAGATCGGCAAGGCCCTGCCCGTCGATAAATTTCTCGATGCCGGCGATGCCCTGATTGTCGATATTGGCGAAGCCCAGCACATGGGCGCCGATCGGCCCGTTGGGATAGACGCGCTTATTCTCGGCGATGAGCCCGACGCCCGGCAGGCCGAGATGAAACACTTCGTCGCGCTGATGCGGCGTGACTTCGCGCTTCACCCAGACGAAGCCCTTCTTGGAGCCGAGACGTTCGCGGAGTTCACGCGCGTCGATGTCGGGCAGAACGGCGGTCAACAATTCCGTCGCTTCATCCTTGTCGACGAGGCGGCGCGGTTCGGCGAAGACCGACATCACCTTCACGTCGCTCGCCAGCACTTCGCCGTTGCGGTCGACGATGTCGGGACGCGAGGCCGCCACCGCTTCGGCCGCCGCGCGCCGCAACGTTGTCGCCTCGGGTTTGAAGCCCAGATACACAAGCTTGATGGCGATGACGCCATAAAGCGCGAGAAAGCCCAGAGCGGCGAGACGCATGCGCGGGGCGCTCAAGGAAAGGCTCGTCGAGAAGGCGGCCTTGATCAAGGCGCGGAAGTCACGGCTGCGCGGCGGCGAAGGCGGCGATTGAGTGTTGCGCGTCGTCTGCATCATGGCTTGCTTCGCTCGCGGCTTTGTCCCTGCGCTTTAGGCGTGGTCGTTGGCGGCGTTGGGCCGGCAGACGGCGTCGCCGCCATGCTGAGCCCGAGCGCGTCCAGCTTCTGGCCGATGGAATCGACGCGCGCCGACTTGTCGGGAAGCGACTGCGCCGTGACAATCTGCGTCACTTCGAGTTGCTTCATATCGGGCAAATGCGCGTCGGCGAGCTGTTGCAAACGTTCCGGCCGCGTCATGAAGGCCCATTCCGCGCGCAGCACGGCGATGGCGTCGCGCTCCGCCTTGATCTCGAGTTTCGTCTTGACGATCTGCTCGGCGCGAAAGCTCGTCTGATATTTGATCGAATAGGCGTAAACCGCCGAGCCGACCAAAATCAGAATGGCGACGATGTTGAGAAGCCGCAGCATCAGACTTTTCCCTTGTCGCGGGCGGGCAGGCGCGCAAGACGCGTCAGTCTTGCGTCGAGCGGCTGCGGCTCCGCATCCGCTCGACGCAAGAC
>CAZCJY010000014.1:5124-11847 GCA_964498975.1 uncultured Methylocystis sp. | reverse complement strand
GCGGAGCCGCAGCCGTGCGCGCGGCGTAGCGCAGTTTGGCCGAGCGGGCGCGCGGATTTGAGGCGATCTCCGCCGCGCTCGGCGTGACTGGCTGCCGGCCGTCGCAAACGAAGCTCGGCGCCGGCGGCGAGGTTTCGCCTGGCAACCGGCGCGAGCCGGTTTCGCCCCGCCCCGACCGCTCGGCGAAGAACTGCTTGACGATGCGATCTTCGAGCGAATGGAAAGTGACGACGGCGAGCCTCCCGCCTTCGGCCAAAATGCGTTCGGCGCCGGCGAGCCCGTCGAGCAATTCTCTGAGCTCGTCATTGACGGCGATGCGCAGCGCCTGAAAGCTCTTGGTCGCGGGGTGAATGTCGCTGGTGCGGTTGGGAGCGACGCGGGCGATCATTTCGGCGAGCGCTCTTGTCGTTGTGAAAGGCGCAATCTCGCGGTCGTGAATGATGGCGCGGGCGATGCGCCGCGCGGCGCGCTCCTCGCCGTAAAAATAGAGAATGTCGGCGAGCGTCTCTTCCTCGGCCTCATTGACGATGTCGGCCGCGCTCGCACCCCGCCCCTCCATGCGCATGTCGAGCGGGCCGTCGGCGCGAAATGAGAAGCCCCGCGCCGCTTCATCGAATTGCATCGACGAGACGCCGATGTCGAAGACGATTCCGTCAAGCGGCGCGAAGCTCTGCGCGCGCGCGACCTCTTCAAGCTGCGAAAAGCGCGCTTCGACAAGCATCAGGCGCCCGTGCATTTCCTCGACCAGCGCATAGCCGTCGCGCAGGGCGTTAGGGTCGCGGTCGAGCGCCAGCACACGCGTATCGGGATGGGCGAGAATGGCGCGCGCATAGCCGCCGGCGCCGAAAGTCGCGTCGAGGTAACGCCCGCCGGCGCGAAGGCCGAGCGCCTGCATCGCCTCGGCCAGCAATACGGGCGTGTGGCGGACGGCGCCGCCGACGGCGGGAGAAGGATCTGGACGGCGCCGCGTCATTCCCTGGCTCCCTCCGTTGAGCGCCCCGGCAGCGTTGCGGCGACCCCTCGCCTCGGGCCGCCCTCCTTTCCCGATTCGGGACACAGGCGCGAGATAGGGCGCGCGCCGGGACGCGGCGGACGAATTGCCCGTCAGCGGTCGGCTCTGCGGCGTCAGTTGGCGGGCCATTGGTTTTTCAAGGCGTCGGCGAAGCAGCGGCGGGCTGAAGCGCCAAATGGCGCCTAACGCCATTAGGCTTTGTTAGTGTTAAGGGAGGGTTTATGGGAAGCGGCAAATCGTGAGCGGGCTACGGACCCCGACCACAACGGAATCCGTCAAAAAATCGCCAGCCGGCCTGTAAGCCGGGTTCTGTATGGCCCTTTGCAGGACGTGACGGCCATTCCTCTGGGACGGGCGTTTCCGCCCGCCTCAAGCAACCAACCCGGGCGACGGTCCCGGAGACGGGTTGAAAGCTTGAGCTCGCGCCCAAGGCCTTCTGTCGCCCCTATTCGGTTTTGCTCCCGGCGGGGCTTGCCATGCCCTGAAGCGTTGCCGCTCAGGCGGTGCGCTCTTACCGCACCCTTTCACCCTTACCGCTGTCGCGGCGGTTTGCTTTCTGTGGCGCTATCCCTGGGGTCGCCCCCGCCGGACGTTATCCGGCGCCGTGTCTCCGTGGAGCCCGGACTTTCCTCTGCATGACGCAGCGGCCGCCCGGCCGACTGGCTCCTTTATGGGATAGGCGCGCGCGCGGAGGAATGCAAGAAGACGGTCATCGCGGCGTCCCTTCTATTGCGCCGCGGCATAAGTCGCGCAACTTGGATTGATTCCAGTCAAGCACTCTCCGTCGCTGAAGGTCTAGGCTTTCCTTGATCGAGGGGAACGTCATGACCAATCGCCGAAAATCCTGTGGCGCGGATCGGCAGACTTCGCGCCGTGGCGCGCTCGGCCTGCTCGCCTTGGCGGCGTCGACGCTGGGGCTGACCGGCTTGGCGCGCGCTGTCGACAAGCTGCGCAAGGAGGACGTCGCCTATCGCGATTTCCCTAAGGGCAAGGAGCGTTGCGACAATTGCCGCGTTTGGGAGCCGCCGAACGCCTGCAAGTCGGTCGAAGGCGAGATTGCGCCGCAAGGCTGGTGCAATATCTGGCGCAAGCAGATCGCGACCAGGGAGGTCAGCCCCGACGCCGAAGGCAAGCTTTCCAAGGGCGACGTCGCCTATCAGGCCCATCCCAACGGCAAGCAGCGCTGCGACAACTGCCGCGTCTGGGTTCCGCCAGACGCGTGCAATTCCGTGCAAGGCAAGATCGCACCGGAGGGCTGGTGCAATATTTGGCGCAAGGCGTAACGCTTTTAGGCTGCGCCGATATGCTTTAAGCCCGCGGCATGAGCGCGGCGCAGGATGAGGAAGAAGGGGCGCGGATCGTCGAGGTCTTGGCGCCCGTCGCCGTCAATGCAGCTTACTCCTACCTTGCGCCGCCGGCGATGCGGCTCCAGCCGGGCGACAGCGTCAAGGCGCCGCTCGGCGCGCGCGAGGCCTATGGCGTCGTCTGGTCCGTCGAGTCTGCGCCCGGCGCCCGCGGCAATCTCAAGACGATCTCCCAGCGGCTCGATCGGCCGCCGCTGCCGCAAAAGCTGCGCGACTTCATTGACTGGCTCGCGCGCTACACGCTGACGCCGCGCGGCATGGCGCTGCGGCTCGCGACGCGCGCGGCGGAAGAAGCCGGCGCGGAAACGCCGCGAACGCTCTATCGCGCGACCGGCGCGACGCCGGAACGCCTCACCCCCACCCGCGCCCGCGCGCTCAAGGCGGCGGAAGGCGGCGTCGCCTTCGCCAAAAAGGCGCTCGCCGAAGCCGCCGCCTGCTCGACGGGCGTCATCGACGCGCTGGTCGACGAAGGCGCATTGGAGGCCATCGCTGCGCCTCCCGAACCTGTCATGCGCGCGCTCGATCCTGATTTCGCCGCGCCCGCGCTGGAGCCCGCGCAGCGAGCGGCCGCCGAGGCGCTGACTGACGCGCTGGCGACGCGCGCCTTCAAGCCTTTTCTTCTCGAAGGCGTCACCGGATCCGGCAAGACGGAAGTCTATTTCGAGGCGATCGCGCGCGCGCTGCAGGCGGGCGGGCAGGCGCTGGTCATGATGCCGGAGATCGCGCTGACTGCTCAGTTTCTTGAGCGCTTCGCCGCGCGCTTTGGCGAGAAGCCCGCCGAATGGCATTCGGGCGTCAGTCCGCGCAAGCGCGCGCGCATCTGGCGTGGCTGCGCGACGGGCGACGTCAGCGTCGTCGCCGGCGCGCGCTCGGCGCTATTCCTGCCTTTCCGCGATCTGCGCCTCATTGTCGTCGACGAGGAGCATGAGGGCGCCTATAAGCAGGACGACGGCGTCAGCTATCATGCGCGCGACATGGCGGTCGTGCGCGCGCGCTTGGAGGAGGCGACCGTTGTGCTCGCCTCCGCGACGCCGTCGATCGAGACGCGCGTCAACGCGGCGACGGGACGCTACGGGCATTTGCGGCTCGATTCGCGCGCCCGCGCCCGGCTGATGCCGACGCTCGAAGCGATCGACATGCGCGCCGAAGGCCCGCCGCGCGGGCGATGGATCGCGCCGCGGCTGGCGCTCGCCGTCGGAGAGACGATCTCGCGCGGCGAACAGGCCTTGCTCTTTCTCAATCGCCGCGGCTACGCGCCGCTGACGGTCTGTCGCACATGCGGCCATCGCTTCCGCTGCGAAAATTGCGACGCCTGGCTTGTCGAACATCGCTTTCGCCGTGCGCTGATGTGCCACCATTGCGGCCATGTCGAACGGCGCCCGGACATCTGCCCAGAATGCGGCGGGGAGGATACGCTCGCCGCCTGCGGGCCGGGGGTGGAGCGGCTCGCCGAAGAGACGGCGACGCTCTTTCCGGATGCGCGCATTCTCGTGCTTTCGTCGGATTTTCCGGGCGGCGCCGAGCGGCTGCGGCGCGAATTGGATGAGATCGCCAAAGGCGCCTTCGACATCGTCATCGGCACCCAGCTTGTCGCCAAGGGCCATAATTTTCCGCATCTCACGCTCGTCGGCGTCGTCGACGCCGATCTGGGACTGGGAAGCGGCGATCCCCGCGCCGCGGAACGCACTTTCCAATTGCTCAATCAGGTGACGGGGCGCGCCGGGCGCGGCGACAAGCCGGGCCGCGCGCTGATCCAGACCTTTCAGCCCGGCCATCCCGTCATCGCGGCGCTTCTTTCGGGCGACGCGGAGAAATTCTACGCGCAGGAGATCGCGGTGCGCGAACGCGCCGGTTTGCCGCCTTTCGGCCGGCTTGCCGCGCTGATCGTCTCCGCCAAGGACGCCGCCGACGCCGAAGCGCATGCGCGCGCACTGGTCCGGGCGGCGCATGAATTGCCGCCCTCGCCGCGCTACCGCGTCGCGCCGCTTGGCGCCTTTCCAGTAGAGGATGAGATCGCGCTGCTCGGCCCGGCCGAGGCGCCGCTCGCGCTCATTCGCGGCCGCTTTCGCTACCGGCTGTTGGCGAAGGGGCCGCGAAGCGCCGACATGCAGGCTTTCCTGCGCGACATGCTCGCCACTGGGCCAAAGGAGCGCGGCGGCGTGCGCGTTCAGGTGGACGTCGATCCGCAAAATTTCTCGTGAGCGGCGCGCGCCGCAAGCCGCTTGCAGTATCGGCGGAGCCGGAGAACACTCTGCGGTTGTTCGCCAAGGGAGAGTTTGATGAGATTTCAATTTTCAATGGGCGCTATTGGCGCGACCGCCCTTTTTGCGACATTCGCCGTCGCCATCGCGCCACGGAGTGTGCGCGCGCAGGACGCAGCGGAAATGTCCTGCGCGGCGCTTTGGCATGAACGCAACGCGATCTATGCGCGCAACGGCTACTGCTTCAATACGGATCGCGCCCGCGCCGTCTTTGGCGCCGGGTGCTTTCCGCCCTATGGCAAATTGCGCGGCTGGGAGAAAGGCCGCGTCGAACAGCTGCAAATGTGGGAGCGCCGCAAGGGTTGCTGAGGCGCTAGCCTCCGCTCACCACGCGCGCGACGACCTTGGCCGTATAATCGACCATCGGCACGATGCGCGCGTAATTTATCCGCGTGGGGCCGATGACGCCGAGCGCGCCGATGATGCGGCGCTCGCTGTCGCGCAGCGGCGCGGCGATCATCGAAGAGCCGGAGAGCGAGAAGAGCTTGTTCTCAGAGCCGATGAAGATGCGCACGCCTTCGCCCTGCTCCGCGCGCTCCAACAGGTCGATGACGCCGGTCTTGGTTTCGAGATCGGCGAAGAGCAGCCGCACGCGTTCGAGATCGGTCTCGGCGCTCAAATCCTCCAAAAGATGCGCTTGTCCGCGCACGATCAGCTGGCGCGATTCGCCCATCGCGCCAGCCCAAGTCGCAAGCCCGGCCTCGACCAAGCGCGCGGCGAGTTCATCAAGCTCCGTCTGCGCCGCCCGACGAGACGCCTCTATGCCTTCGCGCGCTTCGGCGAGCGTCCGGCCGGTGACGCGGGCGTTGAGGTAATTGGCGGCTTCATTGAGCGCCGAGGCCGGCAAATCGCGCGGGACGGGAATCACGCGGTTCTCGACCGTGCCGTCGTCGGCGACCAGAATCGCCAGCGCCCGCTCCGGCTCCAAGCGCACGAAGTCGATCTGCTTTAGTCGCACATTATCCTTGGAGGCGACGACGACGCCCGCGACGCGGGCGAGGCCGGACAGCAGGCTTGTCGCCTCGGCCAGAACGCCGGCGAGGTCATGGTCCTTCGACGCCGCCTCGACTTCGGCGGCGATTCGCGCCCGTTCGCCCTCCTCCAGATCGCCAATCTGCAGCATCGAATCGACGAAAAAGCGTAGGCCAAGTTCGGTCGGCAGACGGCCGGCGCTGGTGTGCGGCGCGTAAATTAGGCCCAGCTCTTCCAGATCCTGCATGACATTGCGCACGGAAGCCGGAGACAGCGTCATCGGCAGAAGCCGGGACAAATGCCGTGAACCCACAGGCTCGCCCGAGGCGAGATAGCTGTCGACGATCTGCCGGAAGATTTCACGCGAGCGGTCGCTGAGCTGCGCGAGGCTGGAGGCAGAGGCGTGAAGGATTGGGGCGTGGCGGATCATGACGCTAGAATATCGCATTGGCGCCCGAACGAAAAAAGCCCGGCCGCGAGGGCCGGGCTTTATCGAATTGCAGCGGTCGGCGACGCGTCAGAGACCGAGGTTGTCCATGCCGAACAGAGCGCCGATGCTCTTGACGTTATAGTTGACGCCGACGCGCGCGATATGGGTGTCGAGGGTGCGGCCGTCGAAAATGCGGTAAGCGAAGGGGAAGCCGAAGCTTGCGCCCGATGCGCCCTTCATCTGCGCGAAGAGATATTCCGCCTTGACGGACCAATGGTCGAGGACGGCGTATTCAACGCCGGCGCCGACCGTCCAGCCCGCCTGCCAGTTGGAGGAATTGTTGGGCACAATGAACCCGCCAAAGAAATCATTTCCCCGGGCGGTCACGCGGCCATAGGCGAGACCGCCGGTGATATAGGGCAGGAAGCGGCCATAGGCGTAACCGAAGCGCAGACGCTCGGTGCCAAACCAATCGATGCGATTGTTCACGCCGACGCCGAAGAAGTTGTTCGAATTGTTGGCGCGGATGTCGGCATAGGCGAATTCGCTCTCATAGCCGGCGACGAGACCATTTGCGAACTGCCACATATAGCCGCTCTGATAGCCCACGAGATAGCCGCTGGTGCCGATCGAGTTCGTCGTCCACAAGCCGGAGACGCCGATGCCGCCGACGCCGCCAAAGTT
>CAZCJY010000014.1:4718-5114 GCA_964498975.1 uncultured Methylocystis sp. | reverse complement strand
GGAAGAGCTGGCGACGCCGCCGCCATAAGCGCCGTTGATGCCGATATGCCAGCCTTCCCAGCTGAAAGGCGGCGGCGGCGGCGGGGGCGGCGGAGCCTTATAGCTGGGGAGGTCGGCGGCGGAAGCCGCTCCGATTGTGAGCACTGACGCAAAGGCGCCAATAATTAGGGCTTTAAAGGTCATTGAAGCGTCTCCAATCGGCCGAAGCCGCGCCCTCCCCAACGGAGCGGCGGTTTCATGAGCAAAGTAACACCATCAAACCTAAGACGTAATTAGCGCATTGGGCGAAGACGCCGTTTTTCCGGCGCCGTTGCCGATGAGACACACCTTGTCGCAAGACGCTGTTTTCTCGAGGCGGCGTTTAGAAAATATGCCCGAGCAGCCGCGCCGCCAGCT
>CAZCJY010000014.1:4364-4708 GCA_964498975.1 uncultured Methylocystis sp. | reverse complement strand
CCTGATTCAACGGCCCGCGCGCTTCCGCCGTCGTCAGGGCGCGGGCGAAATCGGCCGGCGAATCCGCGACGATGACGCCCGCGAGGCCCAGCGCCTCTTCGTCCATGCCGCGTAGAGCCTGCGTCGTCGCGATGAGCGGCAGGCCGCTCGACAAGGCCTCCACCGATTTGATCGAAAGGCCGGTGCCGCTGATCGTCGGCAGCAGCGCGAGGCGGGCGCTGGCGTAAACCGCGCCGGGATCGTCGACGCGCCCCAGAAACCAGTGCTTATAGGCGGCATAAAGGTCAGGCGCCTGGGCGCGCGCGCCGGCGTCGACATTGCCGACGATTTTGACCGCAACGCCC
>CAZCJY010000014.1:935-4354 GCA_964498975.1 uncultured Methylocystis sp. | reverse complement strand
AAGCGGCGCGACCTCGCGCAGGAACCAGATGACGCTTTCGACATTGGCCGTGTTGTTGCTGGCGACGAGTACGATGTCCGGCCCGCCCGGCCCCGTCGGCGCCTCGGGGACCGCGGGGTAGAGCAGCGCGTGGTCCTTTTCTGGCAGCAGCGCGCGGAAATCCTCGGCCTCCTGCGCGTTGAGATGCAGCAACAGGTCGGCGCCGCGCATGGCCTCAAGCTCCTGCGCCAGCATCGCCTCATAGGTCACGCGCGGCGGCAGCCAGGGCATGCGCTTATTCATCAGCGCGAATTGCCGCGCCTGCAGATCATGCGAATCGAGGAGGATCGGCGCGCGCCCCCGCGCAAGGCGGCGCGCCGCCGGCATCAGGAAGAAATGATTGCAATGGACGAGATCGTAAGCGGCGTCGGCGACGTCCGGCGACAGGACGGCGCGCTCGGACATCCCGAGCCGGATCGCGGCCTGATCGCCGTGGATATAGGGCCAGAGTACGGCGCGCAGAAAGCGCGGCGCGAGGACGGCGTGGAACGGCGCGCCGCCATAATAGCGCGGCCCATCGTCGAGTTCGGGCGACGCCTGCGCGAAGGATTTCCAGATCCAGCGGCGCCCCGGAACGAAGCCCGGATCGGAGCTGATGGCGATCGGCGAAACCTCGGCGCCCATGGCGCGATAGGCCGCGATCTGACCGAGCACGACGCGATAGGTGCCGCAGGAGTGCCAGGCGGGATGCACGAGCGCCACGCGGCGGCCGGCGAGCAGACTTTCACCGCTCATGCGACGCCCAATTGCGCGACCGCCGCGCCGAGCGTGCGCGCATAGGCCTGCGGGCTGAAGGATTCTTCGTAAAGCCGGCGCGTGTCGCTCGTCTCGGATTGCGGCGTCTCGCCTCTGTCGGCGCGAACCTGCGCCGCGCGCCAAGCCTGCGCGAAATCGGCGGCGCTTTCGGCGAGCGCGACATTGCTCAATCTGCGCGGATCCACCTGCATCCCCCTGAACGCCAACGGCGTCGCTACAAGCGGCGCGCCGCAGGAAAGCGCCTCCACCGCCTTGATGGAAAGGCCATGGCCTTCGACGGTCGGCAGCAGCACGCAGCCGGCGCTGGCGTAGACGGCGCCAATATCGTCGACGCGGCCTTTGAAAAGCGCGCGATGCGTCTCATAGAGCGCGGCGTCGCGGCTCTTCACGCCGCCGTCGATATTGCCGTGGATCGAAACGCGCGCGTTGCCCGCGAGCGGCACAACCTCTTCCAGAAACCAGCGCAGGCTCACGTAATTGCCGTAATTGTCGCTCGCGACGATGATGATGTTGCGCCCACACGCGAGCGGAACCTCCGCCACCGCGGGATAGATCAGCGCGTGACGCGCTTCAGGCAGCAACTTCTTAAAATCCTCATGCTCTTCCTCGTTCAGATGCGCGCAGAGATCGGCGCGGCGCATCCATGCGAGTTCGACCTTCAGCATGTCGTCATAGGTTGCGTAAGGCGGGATGAAGAAGCCGCCCTTATTGCGGAGCATATATTGGCGCGCCTGTATGTCCTGCGTCTCCAGCACGACAGGAACGCGGCGCCCGCGTTTCAAACTCTCGACGAAGGGCAAGGTGAAATAATGATTGGCGTGGATCAGGTCGATCGATTCGGCTTCAAAGCCTGCGGGAAGCGGCGCGCGTTTGGCGAGTTCGATCAGCCAGGACGCCTGATCGCCGTGAATGAGCCGCCACCAGCCGTCGATCAGAAGCCGCGAGGCCAACGCCGAAACCGGCGCGCCGGAAAAATAGCGTCGGTCGGCGCCGATGTCGCGGGAAGCGGCGAGATAGGCCTCCCAGCGCGCGCCACGGGGCGGACGCGGTCCAAGATCGTCCATCATCGCGATCGACAGCACGCGCGCGCCAAGAGCCTGATAGGCGGCGATCTGGCTGACGTTAACCTGATAGCTGCCGCAGCTATGCCAGGCGGCGTGCACGACGGCCACCGTCTTGCCGGCGAGCGGGGCGGCGGCGATCTCCGCAGCTGTGAGCGAGGGCCGCCTCATCCGCGAGAGGCCCTGAAAACGCCATCTCGAAGGACGAGGAAATCCTTTTGCGCCAATCGCTTCCCCGCGCCGGCGCTTCGAGGCCCCACCATCGCCCGCGCCTCAGCATGAGGAAGAGGAGCGTCGCGCTTGCCCCGCTCGACTCGCGTCAATTCTTCGCCCCCTTGCTATCGGCCAAACTTTGCAAGTAGACGGGGTATATGAGCCTTCGCCTTCCGAATCCACCCCTTCGAGCCCCGGACGCCGAGAGCGGCTCGGCGCCCGAAAAGCGCTATGGCGTCGCCATCGTCGGCAATGACAAGATCATCGACTGGCTGCTGCCTTTTCTGGAAAGCTATCGCGACACCAATTCGTCGCTGCCGCTCTATCTCATTCCCTATGACGACAATGTCGCGATGACGCGCCGCGCCGCCGACATTTACGGCGCGACCTATGTGGGCGAAGAGCCGACCGAGATCGACAAGCTCTCGCATGAACTTTATCCCGGCATTTTCAACACCAACCGCCGCCGCCTGCGCAAGCTCCAGGCCCTCGCTTTGCCGCTCGACGAAGTCGCCTATGTCGACGTCGACGTCATTCTGTTTCGCGATTTCACGCCGCTTTTCGGCCGCCTCGAGCAAGGCAAGACGGAGTTCATCGTCGCCTCGCCCAGTTTCGAATATGTCTATAACGACAGGCGCGACCGATATCCTTTCCTCAAGGACGCGCTGCTGTTCAATGACGGCTTCTGGGTCACCTCGAACAAATTCCTGGCGCTCTCGGACTTCATCGACACGATCCGCGACGACGCGGCGATCTTTCACGACGTGCGCAAGCGCGGCCAGCTCTTCGCGCAGCCCTTGGTGAATTTCGTCACGCATCGGCGCGGGCTGAAAATCGAGCTTCTGCCCAATGTCATCGCGGGCGCCTCGCATGAGAGCTTCTACAAGGCGCCGGGCGTGACGTTCAAGGACGGAAAGCCCGTCGATTATGAAGGCAAGGAGATCTATTTCGCGCATTGGGCCGGCGCGACCGTTCTGCCCAAGAGCGGCGTCTTCGATCCGGCCTGGACGGAATATTCCAAAGCCGCCTGGGCGAGGTTCAAGAAGTGACGGCCGCCGTCATTGCGAGCGCAGCGGCGCAATCCAGAATCGCGAGGCGGCTTTTGGATTGCCTCGTCGCTTCTCTCCTAACAATGACGCAGTGAGGCGGGCAGATGCCGCGCCTCTTGTTCTTCTACCTCTTCAAACGCATCGGCTTCGGCGTGCTGATCGTGCAGTTCGCGCTCTCCGTTCCCGTCGTGCTGTCCTATCTGCTCTATCAGCTGCCGCCGGCCGCCGTGCGCGGCGGCCTCGTCATTCCGGCGCTGATCGGCGTCACGCCCACCGTCGCTTATGTCACGCTGCCGATGGC
>CAZCJY010000014.1:290-925 GCA_964498975.1 uncultured Methylocystis sp. | reverse complement strand
ATGGCGGTCGGCGTGGCCACGGCGCTCGAATTCGCGCGCATGGCGAGCGAAGGCATGATCGCCGTGCTCTATGCGCTGCGCCTTTCGGTCTGGGCGATCTGCCGGCCGGCGCTGGCGCTCGCCGCGGGAATCGTCGTTCTCGGCTATGTCCTCGCCAATTTCGTCGCGCCCTATTATTCGAGCAATATGCAGGACGTGCTCAACGTCGTGCGCAATTCGCTCAATCATCGCATGTTGGACGCGGCGCATTTCTACACTTTCGACAATGGCGTGAAGACGCTCTACATCGAGCGTTGGGAGACCCCCGACCTCGCCGTCAATCTCTTCGTGCGGCAACTCTCGATCGAGAAGATGCAGGAAGAGACGATCACGGCGGCGCGCGCGGAATTCCGTCGCAACGAGTCGGGCGTCATCGTCGCGCTCTCCAACGGCAGCATTCAGACGCGCTCTTTGACGACCGGCGACGTGCGTATCGCCAATTTCGACGAATACGCCATGGCGCTGCCGATGCAGGGCAGCGCGACGCTGCCCGATCGCGGCTGGCGCGGCGTCTATGAATTATCGGCGGGCGATTTCCTCGCCAATCGCACGGCGGCGAAAGCCGATCCGCGCCAGCTCGGCGAGTGGATGGCCGA
>CAZCJY010000014.1:0-280 GCA_964498975.1 uncultured Methylocystis sp. | reverse complement strand
CCGAAGCGCTTCGCCGCTTCGGCGTGCCGGCCCTCGCCATCGCACACACGCTGCTCGCCATGGCGCTGGTGCTCACCTTCGGCAATATCACCGGCCGGCGCGGCGCGGCGGGCAGTCTGACGATCATCGCGATTCCCGCGGTGCATATCGCCTTTCTCGTCGCGCTCGAATCGCTGCTGCGCGTCAGCGGTTTTTTCGCCCTGCCGCTCGGGGCGGCGGCGCTTGTCGAAGTCGGCGTGTCAGTCTGGTTGATCACGCGGCTGAATTGGAGCGCCAAGCC
>CAZCJY010000013.1:18457-22886 GCA_964498975.1 uncultured Methylocystis sp. | reverse complement strand
GGCCGCCGCGCTCTTTTCGCCCTGGACGGACCTTGCCGCGACCGGCGCCTCGGCGAGATTCGGCTCGACGCCGAGCCCATCAGCGAGGAGATGCGCCAGACGGTTCTGGGCGACGGCGTTGCCCTTCAAGGCCGCCTTGCGAAACCATGCGGCTGCGGAAGCCTGATCGCGCGCGACGCCGACGCCGTTGAATTGCAGAACGGCGAATTCCACCATGGCCGGCACGAAGCCAAGATCGGCGGCGCGCTTGAACCAGTCGGCGGCTTCCTTCTCGTCCTTGGCGACGCCCTTGCCGCTTTTGTAGAGAACGCCGAGCGCATAATTGGCGTCGGCGTCCCCCTTGGCGGCGGCGCGGCGGAAGTAAGCCGCGGCCTTGTTAAAATCGGCCGGCGCGCCCTCGTTCTCCAGCGCCAATTCGCCGAGAAGATGCAGCGCCGCCGGCTGCTCCTGCGCCGCCGCCTTCTCAAGATAGGCGCGGGCCGCCGCGCGGTTCTTGGGCGCGCCCGCGCCTTGCAGCGCCGCCGCGCCATAAAGATAGGCGGCCTCCTTGTCGCCGGCGTCGGCGCCGCGCTTGAACCAATCCATCGCAACTTTGAGATCGCGCTCGACGCCGGCGCCTTCGAGATAGAGCTGGCCGATGAGCGTCAGCGCCGCGGCGTCAGCAGGGTTCGCGGCGATACGCTTCTTCGCCTCATTCATCGCCGCCGCATAATCGCCGCGCTGATAGGCGCCAAAGGCCAGATCGGGCGCGGGCGGCGCGCCATTCGCGGCGCCCCGAGCGTCGGGAGCGAGGAAGCAGGCGATGAGCGCCGTCATTGCGAGCGAAGCGAAGCAATCTAATAACCGCCCTGCGGCCCTTGGATTGCTTCGTCGCTTCGCTCCTCGCAATGACGGCCGGGGCGCGGGGTCAGCTTTTTCCACCGGACTGTCAGGACTAGGACGTCCTTGGCTGCGGATCATTCCTGCGCTCCCTTGAGACTCGCCAAGGCGTCGGCGACGGCCGCCGCCGGGCCGCGGGCGTCGCGCCATACGGCGTCGTCGAGCAGCACGAAATCCGCGCCGGCCCTGGCCAGCGGCGCGACCTCTGCAAGCGTCTCGGCGCGCGCGACGCAGGGGGCGTTGAATAATTCCGCCCACCAGGCGACGCGTTCAAGCAGCGCGTCGCGGTCGCCCATCTCGAACATGACATAGTCGACGCCGATTTCGCCGGCGCGCATGGCATCGTCGCGGGTCGCGAGGTCGCCCGCGCCGACGATATAGCGGGGCGACAATTTCTTCACCGCTTCGAGAAGGTCTTCGCCGCAGCCCGAAATATGCGCGCCGTCGGCGCCGGCGCGCAGGGCGATGTTTGGCGCGGCTGCGACGAGAACCGCGACGCCCTTCTCCTGCGCAAGCGCTGCCAGCGCGCGCACGATCGCTTCATTGTCGCGTTCGTCGTCGCGCGCGAAGCGGATCAGCAGGCTGGCGACGTCGCCCGCCGCCAGCGCCTCGGAAAGCGCCGCCGAAAAGGGCTCCCCCTCGCCGAGCGGCGGCGTCGCGAGATAGAGACGCGGCGCGTCCTCGCTCATCCCTTGGCCTTCAGCCTGTCGAGCCAGGCTTGCGCGGCGGCGCGGACATTGTCCGGCGCCGTTCCGCCAAAACTCTTGCGACTCTCGACGGATTTCTCGACGCCGAGCACGTCGAAGACCTCGGCCGTAATGCGCGGTTCGACGCTCCGCATCTCCTCGAGCGTCAAATCCTCAAGACCAACGCCGCGCGCTTCGGCGAGCGCGACGATGCGGCCGGTGACGTGGTGCGCCTCGCGAAACGGAAGCGACAGCGCCCGCACCAGCCAGTCGGCAAGGTCGGTCGCGGTCGCATAGCCCGCGCCCGCCGCAACCTTCATCCGCGCGCGATCGACGCGCATGTCGCGGACCATGCCGGCGATGGCGGCGATGCAGAGCGATAAGGTATCCAGCGCGTCGAAGGCGCCTTCCTTATCCTCCTGCATGTCCTTCGAATAGGCGAGCGGCAGGCCTTTCATCACGACGAGCAGCGCGACGAGCGCGCCGATGACGCGGCCCGACTTGCCGCGCGCGAGCTCCGCCGCGTCGGGATTGCGCTTTTGCGGCATGATCGACGAGCCGGTGGTGAATTTATCCGATAGCGAAATGAAGCCGAACTGCGGCGTCGTCCACAGCACGATCTCCTCGGCGAAGCGCGAGAGATGGGTCGCGCAGATCGCCGCGGCGCTAAGCGTCTCCAGCACGAAGTCGCGATCCGAGACGCTGTCGAGCGAATTGGCCGTGGGACGATCGAAGGCAAGCATCCGCGCCGTCATGACGCGATCGATCGGAAAGCTCGTGCCGGCGAGGGCGGCCGCGCCCAGCGGACATTCGTTGAGCCGCGCGCGCGCGTCGCGAAACCGTCCCCGGTCGCGCGCGATCATCTCGACATAAGCAAGGAGATGATGGCCGAGCGTCACCGGCTGCGCCGATTGGAGATGGGTGAAGCCGGGCATGACGCTGTCCGCCTCCTCCAGCGCGCGGGTCGCGAGCGCCTCCTGCAGATCGGCGAGCTGCGCGTCCAGCGCGTCGATCTCGTCGCGGATGTAGAGCCTGAAATCCGTCGCCACCTGATCGTTGCGCGAGCGCGCCGTATGGAGGCGCCCGGCCGCCGGGCCGATCAATTCGGCAAGCCGCGACTCGACGTTCATGTGAATGTCTTCGAGCGCGCGCGAAAAATTAAAAGCGCCGCTTTCGACCTCTTCTTTGATCTGCTCCAACCCCTTCGCGATCTTCGCCGCGTCCTCGCGCGAGACGATGCCGCGCTCGGCGAGCATGGCGACATGGGCGAGCGAGCCGCGCACGTCCTGGAGCCCAAGACGCTTGTCGAAATCGATGGAGACGTTAATAGCCTCCAGAACGGCGTCGGTTGCGCTTTGGAAGCGGCCGCCCCATATCTTGCTCGTCATTTTCAACCCCGGAGCCCGCGCCTGATGGCCAAACCGCCGCATCCCCCGCGATCACCCCTGTTTGTCGCGAAGGCGGCGTTGATAACGATGGCGGCGGGCGTGGCGCTTCTATACGTGATTGGCAGCATGGGCGGCAAGAAACCGCCGGGCGCGGTTCAAGAAGGCGAGCCGCCGGAGGGCGTTCCCCAAGAGAACGCAGCCCAAGAGAATGCGGCCCAGGAGGGCGCGGCGCCCGCAAACCCGGCTTGCGCCGTCTCGGCCAAAATCGCCGAGAGCGTGAAAGATCTCGCCAAGGGCGAAGTCGCCGCCATGGCGATCGCATCAAAGCCACAACCCCTTCCGGATTATTCCTTCACCGGACCGGACGGCGCGCCGGTCTCTGTCGCAAGCTTTAAGGGCAAGACGACGCTCCTCAATCTCTGGGCGACCTGGTGCGTGCCCTGCCGCGCCGAAATGCCGGCGCTCGACAGGCTGCAGGCGGCACTCGGCTCGGACGCCTTCCAGGTCGTCGCCGTCAATGTCGACACGTCGCGGCTCGACCGGCCGAAGACCTTCCTCGCAGAGACGGGCGTCAAGTCGCTGACCTATTACGCCGATCCCAAGGCGAATGTCTTTTTCGAGATGAAGCAGACCGGCAAGGCGCTCGGCCTGCCGACCACCTTGCTCGTCGGCCCCGACGGCTGCCAGATCGGTCTGATGAACGGCCCGGCGACATGGGACAGCGCGGACGCCAAGGCGCTCATCTCGCGCGCGGTCGAGGCCGCCGCGAATTAGACTCCAAGCTTCTTCCCAATGGCGTAAGCCGAACTAGTTGCATGCCAGACGCTGGCCGAGACGCGCCGGCGGAAGGCGCCTTTTGAGGAGAGCGGCGGATGCATGTATCGATCGAACAGGCCGACAAGGCGATCGCGGCGGCGCGCAAGAAGGCCATCGCGCTCAAGACGCAAATGTGCATCGCCGTCGTCGATTCCGGCGGCGTGCTCAAGGCGTTTGAGCGCATGGACGACGCCTGGGTCGGCAGCATCGATATCGCGATGAAGAAAGCCAAGACCGCGGTCTTCTTTGGCATGCCGACCGGCCAGATCGGCAAGCTGTCCCAGCCGGGCGGCCCGCTTTACGGCATCGAGCACTCCAACGACGGGCTCATCACCTTTCCCGGCGGCCTGCCCATCGTCGACAAGGACGGCGTGATGATCGGCGCGATCGGCGTCAGCGGCTCTTCGGTGGAGAATGATCACGCCGTCGCCCAGGCGGGGGTCGAGACGCTAGGCGTCTGCGACCTCCCTGAGCATCCCTGGCGCACCTGAGCGGGGTCGCTAGATCACGCTGCATTTGGGCGGAATCGCCAAAATGCAGATAACGTGATCGATTTCAAAAGTTTAGAGCGCGCTCTACGCGAAAAGCCGGGTTCCGCTTTTTCGCAGCGCGCTCTAGTCGTCGGCGCGGCGTTTCTTGCGCTTCTTGGCCGGCGCCGCC
>CAZCJY010000013.1:16500-18447 GCA_964498975.1 uncultured Methylocystis sp. | reverse complement strand
GCTGCAGCCGGCGCTTCGGCCGGCGCCTCCTGGGCGGCAGGCGGCGCTGCGGCGGCCGGTTGAACTGGCGGCGCGGCGGCGGCCGGCTCGGCAGGAGGCGGAGCCGCTTCGCTGCGCGCGGGCGGCGGCGCCTGGCCGGTTTCTTCCAAAATCACGTCGCGACTAACGGTCGGCGCCGTGCCGGAAGACGAAAGCCACCATGTCGCGCCGGCGACGGTCAGAATGATCAACGCCACCAAGAAGGCGACAGCGCCGCCGCCGCGCGGTTCCGCAACAGGGGGAACCGCCGACGAACTCTCAAGAATATTCTCGACGACCGCCGCGCGCGCGCTTTCGTCTGCGGCTCCAGACGCGGCGCCCGCCGACTCCGGCGTTTTGGGACCGGATTGCTCGCCGCGATATTCAGTCCATGTCCAGGCCGCGGGCGGCGTTTCGCCGCCTTTCTCGTTTCCGGAAATGTTCGACATTGGCTTTCCTCCCCCAAGGCGCTTGCGCCGCGTGATCCGACGTCAAGCCGCTTCGCGGCCGGGCTTGCCGGCGCGCGCCTTTTTTAGCCGTATCCGCCGCCCATGTTGCCCTTGCTCGGCGCACGTCACAAGAGCGTCGTAGGCCTCCAGAGGACCATCGCGCGAAAACGCGCTATTTAGGCGAGATCACTTTCAAACGAAGCGAGATAGAGCATGACCATCAAAGCCGGCGACAGGCTCCCCGACGTCACCCTCACAGTCATGGGCAAGAATGGCCCGGAGCCGGTCAGGACCAAGGATTATTTCGCCGGGCGCAGGGTGGCGCTGTTCAGCGTTCCCGGCGCCTATACGCCGACCTGCCATATGAAGCATCTGCCGGGCTTCGTCGCGAAAGCCGATGAAATCAAGTCGAGGGGCGTCGACGCGGTGGCGGTCACGGCGGTCAATGACATTTTCGCGCTCGACGCCTGGCTGAAGGAGAAGGGCGGCGCCGGCAAGATCGACGGCCTCGCCGACGGCTCGGCCGTCTTAGCCAAGGCGCTGGGCCTCGAACTCGATCTCACCGAGGCGGGGCTTGGGGTGCGCGGCAAGCGCTATTCGGCGCTGATCGACGACGGCGTCGTCAAATGGATCAATGTCGAAGACGATTCCAGCCAGGCGACGGTGTCCTCGGCCGAAGCGACGCTGGCGAAACTATAGAATTCCGATTGATCCGTTCGCTTGGCGTGTCATTCCCGACAGGCCGAAGGCCTGATCGGGAATCCAGAGTCGCCGTTGAAACTCTATATTTTTCTGGATTCCCGATCGCTTCGCTGACGCGAAGCGCCGGGAATGACAACCGAGTCGCTCAAATAAATCTCGTATAGGCGGCTGCGTCCACTGCGAGCTGAAGGCGAAGCAATCCAGAAAATATCTTTCGAGTCTGGACCGCTTCCCGCTTCGCTACGCTCGCGGTCGCAATGACGGCGAGCTATGCCGATAGAGCCGCGACGCCCGGCAACGTCTTGCCTTCGAGCCATTCGAGGAAGGCGCCGCCGGCGGTCGACACATAGGAAAATTCCTGCGCCGCATGGGCCTGGTTGAGCGCCGCGACGGTGTCGCCGCCGCCGGCGATGGAAAGGAGCTTGCCTTCGACGGTAAGCCGCGCCGCCGTCTGCGCGACGGCGTTGGTGCCTTCGTCGAAGGGCGGCAGTTCGAAGGCGCCGAAAGGCCCGTTCCACAGAAGGGTCTTGCATATGGCGAGCAACGCTTCGACATGGGCGGTCGTCTTGGGGCCGACGTCGAGGATCATGTCGCTTTCGCCGACGTGATCGACCGAGACGATACGCGAGGGCGCATGCGCCTCGAATTTTTGCGCAACCGTCGCGTCGACCGGCAGCACGATCTCGCAACCGGCTTTTTCCGCTTTCGCCATAATCTCCCGCGCGGCGCCGGCGAGATCATGTTCGCAAAGCGACTTGCCGACGGGCTTGCCCTGAGC
>CAZCJY010000013.1:12608-16490 GCA_964498975.1 uncultured Methylocystis sp. | reverse complement strand
GATGACGAGGTAATCGACTTTCTCGACGAGATTGCCGAGCAATTCGAGCTTGGTCGACACTTTCGCGCCGCCGACGACCGCCATCACCGGCCGCTCGGGCTTCGCAAGCGCCGAACTCAGCGCCTCCAGCTCCGCCTGCATCGTGCGCCCCGCATAGGCGGGCAGCCTATGGGCGAGGCCTTCGGTCGAGGCGTGGGCGCGATGCGCGGCGGAGAAGGCGTCGTTGACGAAAATGTCGCCATGCTTGGCGAGTTCGGCGACGAAGGCGGGATCGTTCTTCTCTTCGCCCTTGTGATAGCGCGTGTTTTCGAGAAGCGCGACGTCGCCATCCTTCATCTGCGACACGAGCGACGCCGCCGTTTCGCCGACGCAATCGTCGGCGAAGGCGATTTTGCGCTTCAAATGATGTTCGAGCGTGGGAAGGATCTGACGCAGCGAGTCTTCATCGATGCGCTCGCCTTTCGGCCTGCCGAAATGCGAGAGCAGGATCACCTTGCCGCCTTTCTCGGCGATCTCGTTGATCGTCGGCAGCACGCGTTCGATGCGCGTCGCGTCGGTGACCCGCCCCTCTTCGGTCGGCACGTTGAGGTCTACGCGCAACAGGACTCGTTTGCCCTTCACGTCGGCATCGTCGAGGGTGCGGAAGGAGGTCATTTCGCCTCGCCAATATCTCATGGAAAAGATGGACGCAGACCGTTTCGGTCCGCGTCATGATTTACGCAAGCAGGCCTAGATCAGCTTGCCGATCACAGCCGCCACATCGGTCATGCGGCCTGAAAAACCCCACTCATTATCGTACCAGGACAGGATCGACACGAGATTGCCGTCGATGACCTTGGTCTGGTCGAGATGGAAGCAGGACGACAGCGGGTTGTGGTTGAAGTCGATCGAAACGAGTTTTTCGTTCGTATAGCCGAGCACGCCCTTGAGCGGCCCGTCGGCGGCGGCCTTGATCGCGGCGTGGACCTCGTCCTTCGTCGTCGCCCGCTTGGCCACGAATTTCAGATCGACCGCCGAGACATTGGGCGTCGGCACGCGGATGGCGTAGCCGTCGAGCTTGCCGTTGAGCTCCGGCAGCACGAGGCCCACGGCCTTCGCCGCGCCCGTCGAGGTCGGAATCATGGAGAGCGCCGCCGCCCGGGCGCGATAGAGGTCCTTGTGCATCGTGTCGAGCGTCGGCTGGTCGCCCGTATAGGCGTGGATCGTCGTCATGATTCCCTTCTCGATGCCGATCGCCTCATGCAGAACTTTCGCGACGGGCGCGAGGCAGTTGGTCGTGCAGGAGGCGTTGGAGATGACGAGATGGTCCTTGGTGATCTTGTCGTGATTGACGCCATAAACGACCGTGATGTCGGCGTTCTCGCCGGGCGCCGAGACGAGCACGCGCTTGGCGCCGGCGTCCAAAAGCAGCCTCGCCTTGTCGCGCGCGGTGAAGAGGCCCGTGCATTCGAGCGCGATGTCGATCTTGAGATCCTTATAGGGGAGTTCGGCTGGATTCTTGATCGCCGTCACTTTGATCGGCCCGCGCCCCACGTCGATGGTGTCGCCTGCGACTTTGACCTCATGCGGGAAGCGGCCGTGGACAGAATCATAGCGCAGGAGATGGGCGTTGGTCTCGACGGGGCCGAGATCGTTAATGGCGACGACCTCCAGGTCCTTGCGTCCGGTTTCGATGATGAAGCGCAGGATATTGCGGCCGATGCGCCCGAAGCCGTTGATCGCCACTCTCACTGTCATTTGGCAACTCTCCCTATCGCCGCCGGATTTTGCGAGCGGCCGCCGTTTCCCGCGCGGGCGCGCGGCCCCGGCGCTAGAAGCGAGGGTTTGATAACACCTCGCGCCCCCCTGTCAAACGCAGGCGCCCGCTACCTGCTGCATGGCTTGGGATTTGCGCGATTCATGGTAGGAAACAAGGGCAAGGCGAATCGGTCATATGTCCGCCGCCTACAAAAGGCCCTGACCGGCGATGACGCACTCAGATAAGCGCGATGATGCGAACGCCGAAAAGCTCGACGACGCGCTCGCCCGCTTCAAGGCGGCGCTCGACCAGCTCGAACGCGCCGTCGCCGTCAGGCTCGAGGACGATCTCTCCAGCGCCGAACTTGAGGAAGAGCTCGCCATCATGCAGGACGACCGGGCGCGGCTCGCGCTCGATCTCGACGCCGCGCTCGCGCGGCAAAGCGCGCTGGAGAAGAGCCGTGACGAAGTCCTGCGGCGGCTCGACGCGGCGGGCGAAGGCGTCGCCGCCGCGCTCAGCGGCGCCGCCGGCGCCCTGTCGCGCGCCATGACGCGCGGCGGATAGAGCGCCCATGGCCTCCATCGTCGTCACCATCGCCGGCCGCACCTATCGCATGTCTTGCGAGGACGGCGAGGAGCAGCGCATCGAGCAGCTTGCGCGCTATGTCGAAGGCAAGATCATGTCGATGCGCGACGGCTTCGGCGAGATCGGCGAGCAGCGCATCGTCGTGATGGCGGCGCTCGCCATCGCGGATGAAGCGACAGACGCGCGCGGCAAGGCGCTCGCCATGGAGACGGACGTCGTCGCGCTGCGCGCCGAACTCGACGCTGCGCGAAAGGCGAACGCCGCGCTGGCCGCGCGCGTCGCCGAGGCGCTGGACGACGCGACGCGCCGGTTCTCCCGCATCAACGGCGATCTCTCGACGCCCGCGCCGGCGCGCGACGAGATGCCGTAGCGGCGCTTCTTTGGCTACTTGGCGGCCCAATCCTCGATGCTCGGATCGCGCTTGGCCTTTTCGAGATTGTCCGCCTGTTCCGACAATTGGTAGTTGCGGTTCTGGGCCGCCATCGCTTCGGCGCCGTCCTTCAGGATCGCGATCTTCATCTGCTCCGTGGCGAGATGGTTGAGCTCATTGATCCACTGATTGAGATTGAGCATGAGCTTGCGTTTGCGCTCTCTTTGAATGTCATGCGAGGAGTCGTTGTTGTCCGAAAGGGCGAGTTCGGCTTCGGTCTCGGCGATCTGCTCGTCGAGCTTCTTGACCTTCTCCTCCGGCGCGGCGGCCTGATCCGGCGTGCTCGCCTTGGCTTTCTCCAGCGCGGCTTCGGCTTCAGTGCGCGCTTTTTTCAGATTGTCGATGCCGTTTTGCAGCCATTTCGACTGGATCTTCAACAGCGAATCGCGGGCGACGCCGCCAAGATTGAAGGAATTGGGCACCGGGAAATAGGGTCCAAGCTGCGCCGCGCGCGCCTCCGCGGCCCAAAGGCTGCATGCGACCATGGCGCAAAGCGCGGTCCCCGCCAGCGCCGCGCGGACGCCGGTCGTCTTACGATTGGCGGTCATGATTTCACTCCCCATAGGCGCGCCAGTTTTTTCGGAGCGCGTTTTCTTTCGCTCAAACTGGGCCATCGCCTGACTTCTGGCAAGCCCCGGCCGGGCGACGCGCGCCGCCGCGCTTGACGGAGATGGCCCTTTCGCGCGAGCTTCATTGCGCCGGGGGAGCCCCGCCCGGCGGCGCGACGCCGCCAAGGGGCTGAGAGGCCGCAAGAGCGCCGCGAGGCGCAGGGCGCGGCGACCCTTCGAACCTGATCCAGTTGATCACTGGCGGAGGGATGGTGTCAGCAAGATCTCATAAGGAGCGCGCTCCATGCTCGCGCGCGTGATCGGCGCCGGCGTCGCCGGCCTTTGCGCAGCCCATGCGCTGGCGCGCGCCGGCATCGACGTCGAGCTTGTCGAGCGCGCCGCCGCGCCGGGACAAGGTTGCTCGCGCTACGCCGGGGGCATGATCGCGCCCTGGTGCGAATTGGAGAGCGCCGAACCGCTCGTCGCGACGCTGGGAGAAGAGGCGCTCGACTTCTGGGCGCGCGAGATCGGCGTCGCGACGGCGCATTTCGAGCCGCTTCGACGCCGCGCGGGGATCGAGA
>CAZCJY010000013.1:9506-12598 GCA_964498975.1 uncultured Methylocystis sp. | reverse complement strand
GAAGTCGAGCGCCTCTTCTCCCAGCGTCGCGACGGCGCATGGCAGCCTCGTCGTCGCGGCCCCGCGAGAACGCGGGGAGCTTGCCGATTTCGCCCGCCGCACGGCGCATTTCGAGCCGCTGGACGCGGCGGGCGTTGCGGCGTTGGAGCCTGATCTTTCCGGCCGCTTCGACGCCGCGCTGTTTTTCCCGAAGGAAGCGCATCTCGATCCCCGCGCGGCGCTTTCCACGCTCGCCGCTTGGCTCACGCAGGCGCAAAATGTTGCGCAGCATTTTTGCGCCGACGCCAGCGATCTGACAACAAGGCCCGACTGGATCATCGACTGCCGCGGCTTCGCCGCCCGCGACGCGCTGCCGGCGCTGCGCGGCGTGAAGGGCGAAATGCTGATCCTGCGCAGCGACGAGATTTCGCTGGCGCGTCCTGTGCGGATGCTCCATCCGCGCCGGCCGGTCTATGTCGTCCCGCGCGGCGAAGGAGCTTTCATGGTCGGCGCCACGATGATCGAGAATGAGGAGCGCGCCCGCGTCACCGCGCGTTCGGTGGTGGAGCTGGTCAATTCCGCCTTCGCCATTCATCCGGCCTTCGCCGAGGCCGAGATCGTCGAGACGGGATCGGACTTGCGACCAACCTTTCCCGACAATCTTCCGCGTCTTTTGAAGCGGGGTCGGACGCTCTATATCAATGGCCTCTATCGCCATGGCTTCCTGCTCGCGCCGGCGCTGGCGCGCCGTGCGGCCGAAGTCGTCGTCAATGACGCCCATTTCCCGGAGGTGATGGATGCGGATTCAAATCAACGGGCGCCCGCAAGAAGTCAGCGCGACGACGCTGCAGAGCCTGCTGCAGGAACTGGGTTATGAGAACGAAACCGTGGGAACGGCGCTCAATCAGGAATTCGTGCGCGGCAAGGATCGCGCGCAAACGCCCCTGCGCGATGGCGACGCGGTGGAGATCGTGACGCCGAGGCAGGGCGGGTGAATCGAGCCGCAATGAATAACCCGTTGACGCTCTATGACGCCGAACTTCGCTCGCGCCTGCTGCTCGGCACGGCGCGCTATCCCTCGCCCGCGATTCTCGCCGACGCCATCCGCGCCTCGGCCTGCGAGATCGTCACGGTATCGCTGCGGCGCGAGGCGGGCGGGGGGCGCGCGGGCGAAGCCTTCTGGAGCCTGATCCGCGACATCGGCGTGCGCGTGCTGCCCAACACCGCCGGCTGCCGCACGGCGAAGGAGGCGATCGCCACGGCGCAAATGGCGCGCGAGGTCTTCGCGACCGACTGGATCAAGCTCGAGGTCATCGGCGAGGAGGACACGCTTCAACCCGATGTCTTCGGCTTGGTCGAGGCGGCGAGGGCCCTCGCCGACGACGGCTTCAAGGTCTTTCCCTATACGACCGACGATCTCGTCGTCGCCGAAAGGCTGCTCGACGCCGGCTGCCGCGTTCTGATGCCCTGGGCGGCGCCGATCGGCTCCGGGCGCGGCGTCAATAACGCTTTCGCTCTGCGCGCGCTACGTGCGCATTTTCCCGATACGCCGCTCATCGTCGACGCGGGGCTCGGCGCGCCGTCCCACGCCGCGCTGGTGATGGAGATGGGCTATGACGCGGTGCTTTTGAACACCGCCGTCTCGCGCGCCGGCGATCCCGTCGGCATGGCCTGCGCCTTCGCGCTCGCGGTCGAAGCGGGGCGCGCCGGCTTCCTCGCCCGGCCCATGTCGCCGCGCGACATGGCGGAGCCCTCGACGCCCGTCATCGGCCGGCCGTTCGACAAATTGGCGTGAGGAAGCACGGTCCGTGACGACGCTGAAACTGGACCCCTTCTATCTCATCGTCGATGACGCCGACTGGCTCGCGCGGCTGCTGCCGCTCGGCGTCAAGCTCGTGCAGCTTCGGATCAAGAACCGGCCAGAGGCCGAGCTGCGCGCCCAAATCGCCGCCGCGCGGGGAATTTGTGCGCAGCACGGCGCACAACTTGTCGTCAACGACTATTGGCGCCTCGCGATCAACGCGGGCTGCGATTTCGTGCATCTCGGCCAGGGCGATTTAGACGCGGCCGACATAGCGGCGCTGCGCCGCGCCGGCGTGCGCCTCGGCGTCTCGACGCATGACGAGGCCGAATTGGAGCGCGCGCTCGCGCTTTCGCCCGATTATGTCGCCCTCGGGCCGATCTATCCGACGCTGCTGAAGCAAATGGCCTTCGCGCCTCAGGGCCTCGCCAGGATCGGCGACTGGAAGAAACGCATCGGCGATATTCCGCTCGTCGCCATCGGCGGCCTGACGCCCGAACGCGCCATCGCCGCGCTCGCCGCCGGGGCGGACAGCGCCTGCGTCGTCACCGATATATTGCGCAACATCGACCCCGAAGCGCGCACGCGCGAATGGGTCGCCGCGACGCAAGTCTGGCGGGAGAGGGCGGGGTTCTTTGCGCCCGACTACGCGGCGGCCCGCGTCTGCCCCTCGCCCAATCACGGGGAGCGGCTACGGCCGATCTCGGCGCTTATTCTCCATTACACCGGCATGCCGACGGCGGAATCGGCGGTGGCGCTGCTCTGTCATCCGGAGTCCGGGGTTTCGGCGCATTATGTCGTCGAGGAAGACGGGCGCGTATTGCAGCTCGTGCCGGAATCTCGGCGCGCGTGGCACGCCGGCCAAAGCATTTGGGCGGGCGAGACGGACATGAATTGCGCCTCGATCGGAATTGAAATCGTTCATCCCGGCCACGGCGATCCGCGCCCCTATGCCGCGCAGCAAATCGAGGCCGTGGCGGCGCTCGCCCGTGACATATGCCGGCGCCATGCGATTGCGCCGGAGCGCGTGCTGGCGCATTCCGATATCGCGCCCGGCCGCAAACAGGACCCGGGCGAATTCTTTCCCTGGGACGAGCTGGCGCGCCACGGCGTCGGCCATATGGTCGAGCTGGATGCGGGCGTCGGCGCGACGACCATCTCCATCGGCGACGAAGGCGCGAAAGTCGGATCGCTCCAGCGCGATCTCGCCGCCTATGGCTATGGTGTCGAGGAAACGCGAGTTTATGACGCGCAGACGGCGCAGGCGGTCGCCGCCTTCCAGCGCCATTTCCGCCGCGCGCGCGTCGACGGC
>CAZCJY010000013.1:0-9496 GCA_964498975.1 uncultured Methylocystis sp. | reverse complement strand
CGCCAAGCTCATCGCCGCTTTAGGGGAACGCATATGAAGGCCGTCGTCGTTACGGGAGCCTCGACCGGGATCGGCGCCGCCTGTGTCAAGTTGCTGGTCGAAAACGGCTATCTGGTTTTCGCTGCCGTGCGGAAAGAGGCGGACGCAGCAGAAATTGCTGCGCAGCATGACGGGGCGGTCGTCCCGCTGCTGTTCGACGTGACGGACGCCGAGGCCATCGCCGCGGGCGCGAAAATCGTCGCGGCGCGGCTTGAGGGCGAAGCGCTCGCCGGCCTCGTGAACAATGCCGGCATCGCCGTTCCCGGCCCGCTGCTGCATCTGCCGATCGAGGATTTTCGCCACCAGATCGCGGTCAATCTCATCGGCCAGCTCCAGGTCATACAGGCCTTTGCGCCCCTGCTCGGGGCGGGCGCGGCGCGGCGGGGGCCGCCCGGCCGCATCGTCAATATGAGTTCGGTCGCCGGACGTTTCGCGGCGCCTTTCATGGGCGCCTATAACGCCTCAAAATTCGGGCTCGAAGGCATGTCCGACGCACTTCGCCGCGAGCTGATGGTCTATGGCGTCGACGTGATCTTGATCGAACCGGGCATGATCGCCACGCCGATCTGGGACAAGGCGGAACACGCGGAATTTGAGGGACTCGACGACACGGTTTACGGCGCGGCGGGACGGCGCATGCTGAAATGGCTGGTGGCGCAGGGTCGTGAAGCGCCCGGACCGGAGGTCGTCGCGCAGGCGGTGTTGCGGGCGCTCAGCGAATCGCGGCCGCCGGTTCGTATTCCGGTCGTCCAAAACCGCTTCACGGACTACACCCTGCGCGGCCTTCTGCCGGCGCGGCTTATCGACTGGCTGACCGCGCGTCGCTTAGGGTTGCTGAGAGACAATTTGCAGAAGCCCCTGTAGGGCTTAGCTGAGCGCCGCGCGCAGATCGGCCAGCGTCGCCATGAGCGTCAGGGGCTCGAAAGGCGACGGTTCGAAACCGAGCGCGAGATAGAATGCGGCGGCCTCTGGCGAGATGGCGTGGACCAAGACGCCTCTGATGCCGATCACTTCACCCGCCTGCATGACGCGCAACGCGGCGTCTCGTACGAGCGCGCGACCGAGGCCCTGCTTTTGGAGCGCGCGGTCGATCGCCAAACGCCCGAGCACGGCGATCGGCACAGGATCGGGCATATTGCGCCGAAGCCTTGGCGAAGCGCCGACAACCGCGACCGCTCCGGAGGCAAGCGCATAATAAGCGACGACGCGCCGGTCTTCGAAGACGACGTAAGTGCGCGACGCTCCATTCGCCTGATTGGCGCGAGCGCGGCGCCTCAGCCAATCATCAAGCGCAGGGACGCCGCAATCGAAGGTGGAAAGCTCGTCGGCGTCGGATATTGGGCGCGGAGGCGAGAATGTCACTCCCACGGCGCTGGGGTCGCCATCATGCGCCGCAGTTTCTCGTTAGGCGCGGGCGGCGCATCGAGCCGCTTGAGGAAGACGGCGTAATCTTCCGGGCTGATTTGAAACAGCGTCCGATCCAATAGCGCGTCTTCTGCGGCGCGACGGCCGGCCTCTAGCAGAAACTCGGTTCGAGTCTTGCCGAGAAGCGTCGCGGCGCGCGCGATGAGTTCGCGGTCCTCAGGCTTAACGCGAAGATTGAGCGTCTCGCGCTTCGCAGTTGATCGGTTGGCCGCCATGACGGTTTTTCTCCAGCAATTCCCCTTATTTTTAGCATGACGTAACGACGATGTCATTACGCATCACAAGCCGGGGACGCCTTCGATGCTACGTCACAAGCCAGGGACGCCTGCTCGCGTATCCTCCTCCTACTAGCGAATCGGGAGCTGTGGAAAATGATACAAATTGTTGCCAAAACCTCGTTCCAGCTGGAATGTTCACTCGGTCGAGTCTTCCTCGAAATTGGCGCTAAGCTGAAACTTCAGTTCACAGCATTGGGCATGGCCTTCGCGCGGTTTGCCGCGATGGCCCTGCGGTTCTGGGGCGCTTGACCTCGTCGCCGTTACAGGCGACCTAAAGCCGACGAAACAGCCGCGACGAGAACCATGACCGACGCCGTTTTGACCGAGGCTCCCGAGACACGCCTGCCCGATCCGGTCGCCGCCGAGCCGGCCGCCCGGCGGCGCACCTGCGCCGTGATCGTCGGCGCTGGCCCCGGCGCCGTCATGGTCGGCGGCGGCGCGCCGATCGTCGTGCAGTCGATGACCAACACCGATACGGCTGACGTCGATTCGACCGTCGCGCAGGTGACCGCGCTGGCGCAGGCGGGCTCCGAACTCGTGCGCATCACCGTCGACCGCGACGAGGCGGCGGCGGCCGTGCCGCATATTCGCGAAAAGCTCGACCGACGCGGGATCAACGTGCCGCTCATCGGCGATTTCCATTACATCGGCCATAAGCTTCTGGCCGATCACCCCGCCTGCGGCGAGGCGCTCGCCAAATATCGCATCAACCCCGGCAACGTCGGGTTCAAGGAGAAGAAGGACAAGCAGTTCGCCTCGATCGTCGAGCTCGCCGCCCGGCACGGGAAAGCCGTGCGCATCGGCGCCAATTGGGGCTCGCTCGATCAGGAGCTGCTGACCTATCTCATGGACCTCAATCACGCCTCCGACCGGCCGCTCGACACGCGCGCCGTGACCCGCGAGGCGCTCGCGCGCTCGGCGCTGATGTCGGCGAAGCGCGCCGAGGAGATCGGCCTCTCGAAAGACCGCATCGTCATTTCGGCGAAAGTTTCCGCCGTGCAGGACCTCATCGCCGTCTACCGCATGCTCGCCGCGCGCAGCGACTATGCGCTGCATCTCGGCCTCACCGAGGCCGGCATGGGCTCCAAGGGCGTCGTCGCCTCAAGCGCGGCGCTCGGCGTGCTGCTGCAAGACGGCATCGGCGATACGATCCGCGTGTCGCTTACCCCCGAGCCCGGCGGCGACCGCAGCTTAGAGGTGCGCGTCGCCCAGGAAATTCTGCAGACCATGGGCTTTCGCACCTTCGTGCCGCTCGTCGCGGCCTGCCCGGGATGTGGGCGCACGACCTCGACCGTCTTTCAGGAACTCGCGCGCGACATTCAGGGCCATATCCGCGAGCGCATGGCCGTATGGCGCGCGCAATATCCGGGCGTCGAGACGCTCAATGTCGCGGTGATGGGCTGCATCGTGAATGGGCCCGGCGAATCGAAACACGCCGACATCGGCATTTCGCTGCCCGGCACCGGCGAGACGCCGTCGGCGCCGGTCTTCATCGACGGCAAAAAGGCGATGACGCTGCGCGGCGAGGGCATCGCCGAGGAATTCACCCGCATCGTCGACGATTATGTCATGCAGCGTTTCGGCGGCGGCGAGAAGGGCGAAGCGGCGGAGTAAGCGACCACCCCACGCTACGGCTTTTCGCGCGTCATGCCCGCGCTTGTCGCGGGCATCCACGTTGTGGCTTTGCGTGGATGGCCGGGACAAGCCCGGCCATGACGCGCAATGATTTCATGGCGACGCGCGCTTCGACGACGCTTCCAAAGCCTCCGCCGCGGCGCGCAGATCGCGCCAGGCCGCCGGCTTCAGCGCCGCGCTTTTCAGCATCGCGTCGAGACTGGAGAAAACATTGGCGCGCACGACATGATCGCCGCAACGCGCCTCAAAGGATTTTCCGCGCAGCTTCGACAAGGGTTCGTTCGTCTCCAGCATGATGCGCGCCGGCGACTCGCCGAAGAGCAGCAGAACTTCGGGGCGCGCCAGCTCGACATGGCGGCGCGCGAAAGGGGCGAAGACCGTCGCCTCCTGCGCGGTCAACGCCCGGTCTCCGGGCGGCCGCCAGGGCGAAACATAGGCGAGATAGGCGCTTGCTCGATCGAAGCCGATGGCGGCGAGCATATTGTCGAGGAACGTCGCGCAGAGGCCACAGAAGGCTTCGCCGCTCGCCTCCTCCGTCGTGCCGGGCGCCAAGTCGAGAACCATCAGCCGCGCGCCCGCCATTCCCGCGCTGAACAGAAAATGCTGCGCCATGTCGCGAAACGGCGCATGCGGAAAATCGGCGAGACGCGCGCGAAGCGCCTCGAGATTGCCCGCGCCCGCGGCCTCCTGCTCGGCGAGACGCGCGGCTTCGTCGGGCGCCGCGAGCGGCGCTTCGCGACGCGGCCGCGATGGCTCAGGCGCTAGCGACGCACGCATTTCGCTTCGCGCCTCCACAGGCGCGATCGGGGCCGGAGCCCGAGCGCTGTCGGCGTACCGGTCACGGGGCGCATCGTCGAGCGCGAGATCGACGCCGCTCTCGACATACCAGTCGAGGAGCGCGAGAAGCGCTTCGCGGGTTTCGGGCGTCACCGATGCGGCCATAGGGCAGCTTACCCCACCCTCCGTTCAAAGGGGAGTGGGCGGGCGCCTCACGCCAATGTCAGCAACAGCGGAAGGCGCGTTCGCCGCCGGCGCCAAAGCGCGCATTCTCGCGCGCGCGGAAAAATTCTTCGCGGGTCATGATCGGCTCGCCATCATGACGCGCGCGAAAATGCGCGACGTAAGCGTCGTAATCGCCCTGGCCCACCATCAGCTTCGCGCCATCGCGCAGCTTGCCGGCGAGCTTTGTAAGATCAAGCCCGGGCAGGCCGCAGATCGTGCAGTTCATCTTCGGTTTCCCGCGTTGTGACATGTTCGGCGGCGCGCGCGGCGCGGATCGCGTTGATCGCGAAGCCGAGAATGGAGAGAACAAGCGCGACATAGATCGCGCAAAGCGTCGCGTCGACATAGTCGTTAAAAATCACGCGCTGCATCTCGGCGAGCGTTTTTGCAGGCGCCAGCAGCTTCTCCTGATCCGCGGCGGCCGCGAATTTTCTGGCGTGCGCCAGAAAGCCGATGCGCGGATCGTCGTGGAATATTTTCTCGAAGGCCGCCGAGAGCGTGCAGATATAGAGCCATGCCGTCGGGACAATCGCGATGAAGGCGTAGCGCTCGCGCTTCATGCGATAGAGCACGACGACGCAAAGCGTCAGCGCAATGGCGGCCAGCATCTGATTGGCGATGCCGAAAAGCGGCCAGAGCGTATTGATTCCGCCCAAGGGATCGATGACGCCCTGATAGAGGAAGTAACCCCAGCCCGACACGGCGATCGCCGTCGCGGCGAGATTGGGCGCCCAGGCCCGCGTATTGCCGAAGGCGGGAAAGAAGGCGCCGACGAGATCCTGGATCATGAAGCGCGCGACGCGCGTGCCCGCGTCGATCGTCGTGAGGATGAAGAGCGCCTCGAACAGGATCGCGAAATGATACCAGAAGGACATGGCGGTCGAGCCGCCGATGGCGGAGGAGAGAATTTGCGCCATGCCGACGGCAAGCGTCGGCGCGCCGCCTGTGCGCGCGAGAATTGTTTTCTCGCCAACCTGCGCGGCGACGTTCGAAAGCGTTTCGGACGTGACGGAAAAGCCCCATGAGGAGATCGCCGTCGCGGCGGAATCGGGCGTCGCGCCGATGAGGGCGGGCGCGCTGTTCATGGCGAAATAAACGCCGGGCTCCAACACGCTGGCGGCGATCATCGCCATGATGGCGACGAAGGATTCCATCAGCATGGCGCCGTAGCCGATGAAGCGCGTCTGCGTTTCGTCGGCGATCATCTTCGGCGTCGTGCCGGAGGAAACGAGCGCATGGAAGCCCGACACCGCGCCGCAGGCGATGGTGATGAACAGAAATGGAAAGACGCTGCCGGCGAAGACCGGTCCCGTTCCGTCGATGAAGCGGCTGATCGCCGGCATTTTGAGATCGGGCCAGACGATGAAAATGCCGAGCGCGAGCGAGAGGATCGTGCCGATCTTGAGGAAAGTCGAGAGATAATCGCGCGGCGCCAGCAGCAGCCATACCGGCAGCACGGAAGCGACAAAGCCATAGCCGATAAGCATGAAGGCGAGCGTCTCGCCCCTATATGTGAAGAGCGGCGCCAGCGTCGCGCTCTCGGAAACCGTGCGTCCGAAAGCGATGCTCAGCAGCAGCAGAACGAAGCCAATCGCCGACATTTCGCCGATGCGCCCCGGTCGCAGATAGCGGCCATACACGCCCATGAAAACAGCGATGGGCAGCGTCGCGAAAACAGTGAAGGCGCCCCAGGGACTGTCGGCGAGCGCCTTGACGACGACCAGCGCGAGCACCGCCAGCAGTATGATCATGATCGTGAGAATGCCAACCATGGCGATGACGCCGGGGGCGCGCCCCATCTCTGTTTTGATGAGATCGCCGAGCGAGCGCCCGTCGCGGCGCGTGGAGATAAACAGAACAAGAAAATCCTGCACCGCGCCGGCGAAGATGACGCCCGTCAACAGCCATAGCGTTCCGGGCAGATAGCCCATTTGCGCCGCGAGCACGGGGCCCACGAGCGGCCCGGCGCCGGCGATGGCCGCGAAGTGATGGCCAAACAGCACCCATTTATCGGTCGGCACATAATCGAGCCCGTCATTGCGGCGATGCGCGGGCGTGCGCCGGCGCGCGTCGAGTCCCAGCACGCGCTCAGCGATGAAGCGCGAATAGAAGCGATAGCCGATGGCGTAGACGCCAATCGCGGCAGTCACGAGCCACATGGCGTTGACCGGCTCGCCGCGCGTGACGGCGAGCGTGTAGAGCGCGAACAGCGCGATTGCGCAGACGGGCGCCCATGTGAACAGGGTGACGATGCGTCGATGACCGGTCGCGACAGATAGGGACATTGACCCCTCGGGTGAAGGCGATGACGAAGAAGCCGCTTTACGCGGCTTTCGTTTGACCGAAACTCATAATTTCCCAAGGGTCAAGGGATCGGCGGCGCCGGCGAAATATTTTTGCAAAGCCCGCGTGAAAAGGGGCTCTTGCGGCGCGGTCGCCGCAAACAATGTCATGGAAGACCGGAGTTTCAAATCGTCGGGATGGCCGAAAATATCACGCGCGCTGCGGCCGTCGACGGTGTTGACGAGGCGGACGCATTCCTTGAGCCGCGGGCCCAATACTGGATGCGCGAGATAGGCGGCGGCTTCTTCGAGCGAGCAAATGGCATAGCGCTGCGCCATCGCGCTCCCGCCAAGACCCTCAAGCTGAGGAAAGACGAACCACATCCAATGGCTGCTCTTACGCCCCGCGGCGAGCTCCGCCGTCACCCGAGCGTAAACCGGATCCTGCGCCGCGACGAAACGCGCCAGATCGTAAGGATCACCCGAGGCGTCCGTCATGCCAAATCCGTTTGACCAGCTCGGATGTCATTCCCGACGCTTCGCTTCAAGCGAAGCGATCGGGAATCCATAAAAAAGCTAGCATTCCCGTATCGGTCCTAGATTCCCGGTCGGACCTTCGGTCCGCCGGGAATGACAAACCAATCGGATTCCGTATCACTCCGCCGCTTCCGCCTCTTCCGCCACTTGGGGCGCATAGTTCAGGATCGGCGCGAGCCAGCGTTCGACCTCGCGCGTCTCCATGCCCTTGCGGCGGGCGTAATCCTCGACCTGATCGCGCTCGATCTTGGCGACGCCGAAATAATGCGCGCTTGGATGCGCAAGATAGAGGCCGCTGACAGAAGCCGCCGGCGTCATGGCGAAACTCTCCGTCAGCCTCACGCCAGTGCGTCTCTCCACCTGGAGCAGGTGAAACAGCGTCGCTTTTTCGGTGTGATCCGGCTGCGCCGGATAGCCCGGGGCCGGGCGGATGCCGGCATAGGGTTCGGCAATCAGCGCCTCGGGCGCGAAATTCTCCTCATGCGCATAGCCCCAGAATTCCTTGCGCGCGCGCTCATGCATGCGCTCGGCGAAGGCCTCGGCGATGCGATCGGCGAGCGCCTTGACCATGATCGAGCCATAGTCGTCATTGGCGCGGGCATAGCGCGCGGCGATCTTCTCTTCTTCCGCGCCGGCGGTGACGACAAAGGCGCCGACATAATCGGCCTTGCCGCTTTCCTTGGGCCCAATGAAATCGGCGAGCGCGAGATTGGCCTTGCCGTCGCGCTTGGGCAATTGCTGGCGCAGCGTATGCAGCGTCGCGATCCGCTCATTGCGCGACTCGCCGTTATAGAGCGCGATGTCGTCGCCGACCGAATTCGCCGGCCAAAAACCGATGACGGCCTTTGGCGTGAACCAGCGCTCCTCGACGATGCGTTTCAGCATTGCGCGTGCGTCGTCGTAAAGCCGGCGCGCCGCTTCGCCGCGTTCGGGATCATCCAGAAGCGCGGGATAGCGCCCCTTGAACTCCCAGGTCTGGAAGAAAGGCGTCCAGTCGATATAGGGAACGAGTTCGCCGACGTCGTAACTCGCAAAAGCGCGCGCGCCTGTGAAGGAAGGCTTCGGCGGCTCATAGGCCGCCCAGTCGATTTTATAAGCGTTGGCGCGCGCCTGCGCGAGCGGCACGCGCAGCTTATCGGCCTGCGCGCGCGCATGGGCGTCGGCGACGCGCTCATATTCGGCGCGGGTCTGCGCGACATAATCGGGACGCGTCTTGTCGGAGACGAGCGCCTGGGCGACGCCCACGGCGCGGCTCGCGTCGGTGACATAGACCGCCTGGCCGCGGCGATAGTTCGGGCTGATCTTCACGGCGGTGTGCACACGGCTCGTCGTCGCCCCGCCGATGAGGAGCGGCGTGTCGAGACCTTCGCGCTCGAGCTCCGAGGCAACGAAGCACATCTCGTCGAGCGAAGGCGTGATGAGGCCGGAGAGGCCGATGAGATCGACCTTCTCCTTCTTCGCGATTTCGAGAATTTTCGCGCAGGGCGTCATCACGCCGAGGTCGATCACCTCGAAATTATTACAGCCCAGAACGACGCCGACGATGTTCTTGCCGATGTCGTGAACGTCGCCCTTCACCGTCGCGAGCAGGATCTTGCCGGCGGTCGAACGTTCGCTCTTATCGGCCTCCATGAAGGGCATGAGATAGGCGACCGCCTGTTTCATCACCCGCGCGGATTTGACGACCTGCGGCAGGAACATTTTGCCCGAACCGAAAAGATCGCCGACGACATTCATGCCCGCCATCAGCGGGCCTTCGATGACATCGAGCGGGCGCGTGGAGCGCTGACGCGCCTCTTCCACATCCGCTTCGACGTAATCGGTGACGCCGTTGACCAGCGCATATTCGAGACGCTTCTCGACGGTGTTTTCGCGCCAGGCGGCGTCCTTCTCCTGCGTCTTGCCCGCGGCGCCCTTAAACTTCTCGGCGAGTTCGACGAGTCGCTCGGTCGAATCCTTGCGGCGATTAAGCACAACGTCTTCGCAGCGTTCGCGCAGCTCGGGGTCGATCTCGGCGTAGACGGCGAGCTGGCCGGCGTTGACGATGCCCATATCCATCCCGGCCTGAATCGCGTGATAGAGGAACACCGAATGCATCGCCTCGCGCACGCGCTCATTGCCGCGGAAAGAGAAGGAGAGATTGGAGACGCCGCCCGACACATGCACATGCGGCAGATCGCGCTTGATGACGCGCGCGGCCTCGATGAAATCGACGCCGTAATTCTCATGCTCCTCGATGCCGGTCGCGACGGCGAAAATATTGGGATCGAAGACGATGTCCTGGGGCGGAAAGCCGAC
>CAZCJY010000012.1:20207-24083 GCA_964498975.1 uncultured Methylocystis sp. | reverse complement strand
TCTGGCGAGCCTCGCCTTCGCCGACACCATCTCGGCCTTCGACGAACGCATCCAGCTCATCGGCGGTCTGCGCAGCCAGCGGGTGATGACCAAGACTTTCCAGGCCAATACGGGCATAGAGACGAACGCCTATGACAGCCATCGTCTCTCGCCGGCCTTTGCCCTGATCGTCAAGCCGTTCGACAAACGCCTGTCGCTTTACGCCAACTATATTGAAGGCCTCACTCAGGGCTTGCGCGTCACCAACCCGCTTGCAACCAATTTCAACGAGTCGTTTCCGCCCTTCGTCTCCAAGCAGATCGAGACCGGCGCGAAGCTCGATTTGGGCATTCTCGCGAATACGCTGAGCTTCTATGAGATTACGCAACCGACTCTCGCGACCGTGACCTCAGGAGGCCTAATCTCCTATAAGCCCGTCCGGCAGCGCAACCAGGGCATAGAGTGGAACGTCTTCGGCGAGCCAGTGCCAGGCTTCCGCGTGCTGGGCGGCGTCTCTTATATGATCGGCGTCATCACCCAAAGCGCTGACGGTCGAACGACCGGAAAGAACGCCTTCGGCATTCCGAGATGGCAGGCGAACCTCTATGGCGAATGGGATCTTCCCTACCTTGTGGGGGTGACCGTGGAAGGCCGCGTCATCTATACGAGCGCTCTCTATGTCGACTCGTTGAACTATTACCGAATTCCTGAATGGGCGCGTTTCGACGCCGGCCTGCGCTATGCGACGAAGGTCTACGGCACGAACATGACGCTGCGGGCGAATGTGAACAATCTGTTCGACCACAGCTATTGGTCCGGCGCCTTCAACGACGGATTCGCCACGCTCGATGCGCCGCGCACCGTCCTTCTGTCCGCGACCTTCAGCTTCTAACGATCGGGAGCGGACGATGACTCTCTCGCCCGCAGCCTTCCAACTCGCCGCCTGCGTCGCTATCGCCACAGGAGCCGCCGCCTTATATCTCGGAGCGCTTTGCTTCATCTAGATGGTCCACGCGACCGCCGGTGGGGTCATATATGGGCTGGCCGACAGCGTGTGGGCCGCGCCTCGAATTGGGGGAGGCGGCTCGATGACGTGCGCCAGCACTCCCGTCGGCTCCGCTGTCGTGTAAGTAGTTACGCGGCGCGCGCCGTCGGAAACGACAGCTTGAATGTGGCGCCGCCGCCGGGGGTTTCTTCAACCCAAATGCGGCCGCCGAGTTTGTCCATTAGCTCTTTAGCGATAGCAAGACCAAGGCCCGTCCCGCGCGTAGCGTCGCTCTTGCGCCAAAAAGGCTCGAAGATCATCTCGCGGTCAGAGAGCGCTATCCCTGGGCCATGGTCGACGACCTCGACGGTGGCGTTCGTCAACACGCGAACGATGATCGTTCCGCCATTCGGTTCAGCTCGCGCGGCGTTTTCGATGAGATTTGTTACGACGCTCTCGATGGCCCAGCGATAACCTCGAACGATGATCGCGGCGTCAGGCGTGTCGAAATCGATGTGGCGGTTATTGTCGAAGGCGATCGGCATATAGTCGGCGATGGTCGAGCGAATTGCTTCGCGGAGATCGAGCTCCGGCGCCCCATTCGCATCGCCGCGCTCTTCTATTTGCGCAAGGACGAGCAATTGTTCGAGGATCGTCTTGATGCGTGAGGCGTCACGCTGTATTTCGCGCTTGAAGGGACCGTCCTCCATCTTGTCGAGGCGCGCGCATAAAATCGCGATCGGCGTGCGCAGTTCATGCGCCGAATTCGCGGTGAAGCGCCTTTGGCGGGCGACGCCCTCGTCGACTCTTCGAAAAGCCGAGTTCACCGCGCCGACGAAGGGCAGAACCTCGGACGGCAAATTTGCTTCCGAAACCTGCTGATTGAGCGTGTCGACATCGATCTTGCTCACCTTTGCGGCGGCCATGCGCAACGGCGCCAAGCCTCCTCGGACGACGGAAAATCCAACAATGGATATCACAGCACCGAGCGGCAGATAGGCCAAGAAATTCTCAGTCACCAGATAGGCGTGCAGTTGATAGAACACGTCGTCCCAATGAAAGTTGGAGCCATAAACGATGGTGCCAAGCTTTCCGAAAGGCGTGCGCGTCGTGCGGACGTATCCGCGGGCCTTGGCGTTGGCGTCATTGGTCAGATGGAATAGAGAGCCGAATATTTCGACATTGCCCATCAGCACCTTGAAATGTTCCGCCAGTTCCGTGGACGAGCCGGGAAGAACCGCGCCAGTGTCGGGATCGAAAACGGCGAATCGAAAGTCCGGGTTGCGCTTCATATGCGCGCGCAACGCTTCCGTCGACTCGACGTGGAGCGTCCCATCGGGCGCGCGCCGAAGGGCGTCGATCACCACGGCGCGCGCCCGTTTCGTCGTCCAGACTTCAAGCGCATGGCGATGGTCGCCGCCCCAGAAGAATGCGAGAGGGATTTGCACCGTGGCCGGCGTGGAAAAGAAAGCGAGCAACGATCCGATGATCCAGTAGAGGATCAAGCGAGAAGACAGCGAGCGCGGCCACATCACGCACGCGCCTGCGCGATGAGATAGCCCACGCTGCGAGTCGCATAAATATCGACGCCCGCGCCCGAGTCTCTCAGTCGTTGCCGCAGGCGGGACGCCAGCATTTTCAGCGCGTCGTTTTGAACCTGTTCGTCGAGGCCGTAAATCTCGTCAATGATTGCCGAATGCGCGACCGCCCGCCCCGCGCGGCGCATCAGCGTTTCGAGCAGTAGCAATTCGCGCTTGGGCAAGATCAGCGGCCGGCCATTCACCTGCGCTTCGCGCAAATTGAGGTCGAAGGACAGCGCGCCCAGGGAAACAGGAGGGATCGGCGCGGCGCCGGGACGGCGTAGACTGGCTCTGATGCGCGCGAGCAATTCATCGGCCTCGAAGGGCTTTATCAGATAGTCGTCGGCGCCGGCGTCCAGCCCATTGACCCGATCGTCGAGGGAACGGAGCGCCGTCACCATGAGCACGCGAATGTTGGGCCGCAAAGAACGCATCCGCGGCAGAATGGTCAAGCCGTCGCCATCTGGAAGCCTGCGATCCAACAAGACGACCGGATAGTCATATGCGCTTAGCGCATCGAGCGTGTCAGCGATCGTGCCGACGCAGTCGACGACATAGCCGGATCGCCCAAGGCGATCCGACATCATCGCGCCGATGTCGAACTGGTCTTCAACGACCAAAATTCTCATGGGAGGAATTTCCGCATCTCGCGTTCATCATAGCCTGTCGAACGCGCCTCCGATGGCCAAAGTATCGGATCGGTGTTGCGGTCTTGCAACACTAATTTTATTGTCTTTTCTAATTGCGCCAAATTCTGAGACGGTTGCCTTCGCGTTACGCGCAGGTGTTAAGCCGGTGCGAACGCCAATTCGAGGTGGAAACTTGCGCCGGTTCGGCTGGATACTGCTGCTCATCCTGGCTTTGCAGAGCGCCGCTCTCGCGGTTGCGCCTGGGGCTGCGGCGCAGTTCGGCCATGCTGCTGAAAATATTTCTATTTCGGCTAGCGAATATGACTGTGCGAGTGGCAAGCGAACCGGCGACGCGCCGATTCAGGGCGATATCTGCTGGCATTGCATCGCATGTTCCCCCAGTCCCTCTGGCGAAGGGCCAGATTTTGGCGCGCTGCCTGTAAGTCGCTCGCTGCTTCCGTCGCCGGCGTCATTGATGACGCTCGGAAAGCGTCTCATGACCAATTGCGCCCCCCGGCCATTTGATGGCGCACGATCCTTTTCATCGCGCGCGCCGCCCAGACTCTCCTGACCTCAGCGAATGGGCCACTTCGGCCCGACCCTCCCCAAGGTTCAAGCGGCCAAATCGACGCCGCCTCAGGAGCATGCCATGTCCCGTTCAACCCTTTTGCGCGGCGCGTCCGCCGCATCCCTGCTGCTCGCC
>CAZCJY010000012.1:15631-20197 GCA_964498975.1 uncultured Methylocystis sp. | reverse complement strand
GCCCGTGCTCGCCTCGCGGACCTGCCGTCGCCACGCCGGCCGTCAGCGAGGCGAGCACGGGCGATCCCGGATATGCGCCGGGCTTCGATGCCGCCCGCGCCAAATTGCCGATCTACCGCGACCCGCCGGGGCAGACGGTAACGACCGTCAACACCAAATTCCTAACGCCAACGCCGCTGCTCGATGTCCGAGGGGTGCTGAATTACAGCCCCGGCGTCTCCATACAGCAAGGCAATAATGCGCGCGATCTGATGATCTCGATTCGCGGCTCCGGAAACCGTCTCGGCGCCGGGTTTCCATTTGGCATCCGCAACATCATGCTGTGGGAAGACGGCTTTCCGATCATGACGGCCGACGGCAATGGTCGCACCGACCTGCTCGATCCGCACTCTTATGCCGCCGTCGACGTCTATCGCGGACCTTCGTCGGCTCTCTTCGGCAATTATGCCTATGGCGGCGCGATCAATTTCCGCACCTTTTCCGGCGCCGAAATCGACGGCGTCAACACAGGTTCGGAATTTGGCAGTTTCGGCTATGTCAACAATTACATTCGCGTCGGCAAGGCCGTGAAGGACAGCACGCTCGGCGCCTTCGATCTGGCGTTTTTTGCCTCCGACGCCAATGGCAGCGGCTTTGCAGGCCGGGGCGCCTACTCAGGCAAACAAGCCAAGCTTCTCGGCAGATGGGATGTGACCCCTACCGATCGGGTCATCGTGAAATATATCGCCAACAACTTGAGATCGGAGTTCATCAACCGAGAAAATTTAAATGTGTTCTACCTCAATCCTTTTCAAAAAAATTACGGCTGCTCCATCGCGGTTCCCCTGAACCTCAACTTATGCAACAATTTGAACGTGCCGGCGAATGGCATATCCGGCGCGCTCGTTCGCCAAAGCGTCTGGCAGCTTGGCACTCATTCGAACTCTCTCAGACAGATCGGTGGCGTTCAGTTCGAGCATGATTTTGATAAGGACACGACGTGGCGATCGCAATTCACTTACGACTATCTCGATAACATCAATGGAACTTGGCCGCCGCCGATATTTGGCCCGGCCGGACAAGGTGGCCCGGTGGCCTTCAGGGGTCCAACGGTGGGCATCACCGCGCAGACCGACATTACCAGTCACGCGCCGCTTTTTGGATTTCCGGCGACGCATTTTCTCCAGTTCTTCTATAACAACGCCAAAACCACCAATCCGACCTATAACCAGATTGCGAATGTCTGGTATAGCGGCGCAATCGGCGCGCAGGTCGGCAAGATGGATTCCTACACGTCAAACATCGGTTTGCGCGCGCGCGAAGAGATTGCTCTCGCTCCGGGCCTGACTGGCGTCGCGGGGTTCAGCGCCAACTGGAATCGAGTTTGGGGCGTCAATACCGCCTATAACTACCCCGCCAATCTGCAGCCCAGATTTCCTACTCAGGTCGCCGTCGACAATGACTATTGGAACACGGCGCCGGAAGCATCGCTGACCTATCGCTATAGCCCCGAATGGCAAGTGAGAGCCCGCTATGCGACCGGCTACAGCACGCCGACATTTATGTTCCTCACCAATACGCGAAACGGAGTCGGACAAAATCCGCTGAAGGCCCAGACCAACATGGGCGTCGATCTCGGGATCGACTGGACGCCGCGCCCCGATCTCACCGTCAGCGTGACCGGTTTCAACGAATGGCACCGCAATGAAATTTTGTCGTTGAGCAACGGCCTTGTCAGCTATCAGATGAACATTCCCGCCTCTCTCCACCGCGGCGTCGAATTCAACGCCGATTGGCGACCCTATGAGGGATGGCGGCTGATCGCGGCCTATACGTTCAACAATCAGTTTTTCACCAATTTTTGGGACGATCTCGGGACGGTCGGGGGCCGAGCTGTCTTGTATAATCGCGCCGGCAATAGAATTCCTAATGTGCCGCCGCATACGCTCACGACGCGCCTGTGATATGATCAGCCCTATGGCGATCTCTCGGGCCTCGGCGCCTATGTCGAATATGTCCTTAAGAGCTCCTACACGATCGACAACGCCAATTTCACCACCATACCGAGCTACAGCGTGTTCAATGTGAACGCCCATTATAATCACGACCTAACCGACTTCTATTTTAAGAACATCGAGCTGTATTTCGACGTCTCGAACATCTTCAATCGGACCTACGTCGCCGGCGCATTCGTGGTGGCCAACTCTCTCCTCGCGGGCACCCCGATACAAACGCCGCTGGTCTGGTCGACCGGCGGCCTGGTGACGGCGCAAGGCGCAGGCATCATCGCCGGCCAGCCGCGCGCTTTCACTGGCGGCATCAAACTCAAGTTCTGAACGCGAGGCGCTGAAGATGGCGACGACCTTCGAAGTGGAGAAAATGCGTTGCAAAGGCTGTGCGCAACATGTCGTCGAGGCGGTGCGGACGGTCCAACCTGGAGCGAAGGTAATCGTCGATCTTGTGGGGGCAAAGTCGCTGTGTCGCCCTCGCCGGATGATGCGGAGAAACTGATCGAGGCGATCGCCGAGGCCGGATATACGGCGCGCGTCGCGGAGAACGGCATGTCCTTGGACGCGAATTTCTTGGCGCGGCGTTCGGCGGCGCGCGCCAGGCTTAATGCGATGAATCCTCACATGGCTCCGGAAGGCGACCCAAGCGATCCTCTGAGCGATCGATGGTTTTCGAAGGTCTATGAACTTGCCGGCGACGACGCCGCCAATGTTCCTTGGGCGGCCTTGGCGCCAAATTCTTTGCTGACGGATTGGCTCGCGCGCGAGAAGACGCTTTCCGGCAAGCGCGCGCTCGACGTCGGCTGCGGGCTTGGCGACAACGCCGAGGCTCTGGCCGCCGCCCGAGCGCGAGTCACTGCATTCGATTACATCGATCGCGCGATCATTTGGGCGAAACAGCGCTTTCCTCTTAGCGCGGTCGACTATCGCGTCGCTGATCTGCTTAATCCTCCAGACGAGTGGCGCGGCGCCTTCGACATCGTGCATGAATGCTACACGCTGCAAACCATGAATGCGGATGTGTTCACGCGCGCCGCGAAGGCCTTGGCGTCCTTTGTCGCGCCTGGCGGACGCCTTTTCGTAGTCTCCGCCGCGCGCGACGAAGGGGAGCCGCTAACGACGCCATGGCGGCCGCTGACTCGAAGCGAGATTGAAAGCATCGCGGTCGACGGACTCGTCCTTACGGAACTCGACGATATCCCACAGGAGGGTTGTGTCTCGCGCCGGTGGCGAGCGATATTTTCTCGCGAGAACGCCCGCGCCTAGTTTTGGCGGAGACGCCCCAAATCCGTCTCCAAGAGCGAGAGAGGCCACAACTGTGCTTGCCCGCTTCTTCTCTATGACAGGCGCCAAGGCTTCCGCCGGCTTCCGCCGATCCATGTTCTTTGCCTTCGTCGCGACGACGCCCGCGATGGCGGTCGATCGCGACGGGGCAGCGGCGAGAACCCAAGTCCCCACGCATGGGGTCGCGCTTTATGGCGCGCCGGCTCTGCCGAAAAATTTCGACCATTTTCCCTACGCCAACCCCGGCGCGCCGAAAGGGGGTAGGCTGCGGCTCGGGATGCGCGGCGGCTACGACAGCCTCAATCCGTTCAATCTCAAATTCGGCGCCGCGCCACAGCTCTTGATCGGCAATGTGTATCAGAGCCTGATGGTTCGATCGCAGGACGAGCCCTATACGCTTTATGCGCTGATCGCCCAGTCGATCGACGTCGATGAGAAGCGGGAACATGTCGTCTTTCATCTCGATCCACGCGCGCGATTTTCGGACAAGACACCGATCACCGCCGAGGACGTAATATTTTCCTTCGATCTGCTGAAGGCGAAAGGGCGGCCAGGACAGCGCATGGCGTTTGCGTTGGTCAAGAAGGCCGAAGCCGTCGATGCGCGCACCGTTCGCTTCGATTTGACGGGCGTGACGGATCGCGAAGCGTCGCTCGTGCTCACAGCCATGCCCATATTGTCGAAGCGAACGACCGACGTCGACCATTTCGCGGACGCCAGCATGAGCGTGCCGGTCGGCTCCGGCCCCTATATCATAAAGGAAGCGAAAGCGGGCGTTCACCTGGTCCTGCGGCGCGATCCCGATTATTGGGCCAAGGACGTGCCCAGTCAGCGCGGGCTCTATAATTTCGACGAGGTCGTCGTCGAATGGTATCGCGACGGTGGGGCGCTGTTCGAAGCGCTGAAGGCCGGCATCATCGACTATCGCGAAGAGACGAGCGCCACGCGCTGGCTAACCGGCTATGATTTTCCGGCGTTGCGCGAAGGTGCGCTTGTCAAGGACGTTCTGCGGCCTGGCCGGCCGGTCGGAATGGAGGGTTTCGTCTTCAATCTGCGCAGGGACCTCTTCCGCGATGTCAGGTTGCGCGAAGCCATCGCCATGATGTTCGATTTCGAATGGATCAACGCAAATTTCTACGGCGGACTTTATCAGCGCACGAAGAGCTATTTCGATGAGTCAGAGTTTTCCTGCGCCGGCCGACCGGCGAGCGCGCAAGAACGGGCGCTGCTGGCAAGATTTCCGGGAGTCGTTCGAGACGACATTCTGGAAGGCCGATGGCGGCCGCCCGTTCAC
>CAZCJY010000012.1:8329-15621 GCA_964498975.1 uncultured Methylocystis sp. | reverse complement strand
GTTCACGACGGCACGGGGCGCGATCGGGAGATCGCGAAGCAGGCGCAAAAGTTGTTGTTTGAAGGCGGGTATAAGCTCACCGACGCCGGTCTCGAAAAAGACGGCAAGCCGATCGCTTTCGAAATCATGATCCGAGACCGCGACGAGGAGCGCCTGACGCTCAATTTCGCCGCTTCCCTCAAACGAATTGGCGTGACGGCGCAACCGCGGATTTATGACGAAGTTCAGTATCAGCAGCGGCGCCAGAAATTCGAATATGACATGACGATCGGGCAGTGGCTGCCTGCCGCGGCGCCTGGACAGGAGCAGCAGAACCGTTGGAGCTCCAGCAGCGTTGATAAGGAAGGCGGAACCAATCTCGCCGGCGCGTCGTCGCCGGCGCTCGATGCGTTGATTGACGCCTTGCTCGCCGCGTGCGGGCAGGAGGAATATGTCGCGGCGGCGCGCGCGCTCGACCGCGCGCTCCTCTCGGGATTTTACTTCGTCCCGCTTTATCATTCGGGAGAGATTTGGACCGCGCATAGCGCGAAACTCGCACGGCCTTCCTATTCGCCGCGTTTTCCCATGTATCCCTTTGGCTTTACGCTGGAGACATGGTGGCGCAAGGAGCCTTGAGCTTACTTGGGAATGCGCCGCCAAGCGCGGGCGGACTGCGCAATCCATTGCGAATTCGCGCAATCCACCCTTGTCTGCATTAGTCCATGACCGTGCCGCCCGCGTCTTCGCAAGCCTTGGCGGTTTCCTTGAATACCCAGCCCTTGCCTTTGCATGCGTTCATGCCTTTGCATGCGTTCTTCGGCGTGTGGCAATCGCTTTTGCCTTTGCAGCTATTGGCGTGCAGACAATGCACCTTGCCTGTCTGCGCCGCGAGCGGCGTCACCGATCCCGCCAAGGCGAGCGATACAGCCGCGATCGCCAGGGCGGTCCCGGCGTTACCATTATTTTTCATCGGACGTCTCCCCCGCCAATCGGCGTTGCATCGATATTTCTGGCGTTCTGCATGTGACGCCAACTAATTGTGACGCCAATAGAATGTGACGCCAAGCGGGTTCGGCCGCAAGCCAGATCGAACGGTCCTGCGTCGCCAGTCGTTAGACCGCAGCGCCGCAGCGCCCACACGCGAACCCGGGATCCCGGGGCGCGCGGGTCTCTACTGGACCATGCTCGACGGCAGGAATGCTCAAGCTCGCCACATTCACAAGATCAATTGCATTCCAGTCCAAGCCTGACAAGACGGCCGAGAACGGCCCTCGTCCTTGCGCCCGATGGAGCGCCAGGCCGGGCATGAAATGAACGGCGCGAGGCGCAATCTGGCGTCTGGCGCGCGAAATCGCCGTAAGCCTCGTCCCGTGCGCGCCCCGCGCTAGATGTTCACTGGGCTGGATGCGTTGAGTAGGAATCGTCATGCCAGAGTCGTCGCGCAGCTTCTGGAAAGGCTATCTTCGGCTTGCGCTCGTTTCGATTCCCGTGCGCCTCGTCGCCGCGGAGCGAACGGAGTCCGAGATCAGACTTCACCAGGTCGACCGGGTTTCCAAGCAGCGCATTCGTTATCTCAAGGTGGCGCTAGGCAAAGGCGAGGTCAAGAAGGAAGACATCGTCTCCGCCTATGAGGTCGAACCCGGCAATTATGTTTTCCTTGAAGAGGAAGAGCTCGACGCGCTCAGGCTTGCCTCGCGCCATACGATCGAACTAGCGCAATTCGTCGCGAGCGACGAAATCAATCCGATCTATTTCGACCGGCCCTATTTCGTGCTGCCGGACGGCGAAGCTGCGGAGGAAGGTTATCGCGTCCTGCGCGACGCCCTTTACGCCAAGCGCAGGACGGGCGTCGGTCAGTTGACGCTGCGCGGGCGCGAAAATCTCGTCGCGCTATTCGCCGACGCCGAAGGGCAGGGGCTGGTTCTACAGACGCTGCGTTATGAGAGCGAATTGAAGAACGCCGCTGAAATATTTTCCGGCGTGGGGCGGGAGAAGACACGCGCCGACATGGTGCGGATGGCCGAGGAGCTCATCGACAGCCGCATGGCGGCTTTCGATCTGGATAAATTCAAGAATCATTACGCCGCCGCTCTGCGCGAGCTTGTCGAAGCCAAGCTGAGCAAGGGCCTGAACGTGCCGATCGAGGAGGAGCGGGCTCCTGGCGCGAAGGTGCTCGATTTCATGGAGGCGTTGAAGCGTTCAGTCAGCGCGGGGACGAAGTCTGAGGCGCCGCGCAGCGCTCGGCCGACAAAGAAGGCGGGCGCCAGGACGTCGGCGAAACTGCCGAGTAAATCCACGGCCAAGCGGCGCGCCTGAGCGTCATGGCGGCACGGCGACAATCCGCCGTCGATGCGCTTGCGCGCTATCGCGCCAAACGCGACTTCGCCAGGACGCCGGAGCCGCAGGGCGGCGCATCCCGCGGCGGCGCGCGGCTCGTCGTGCAGCGGCATTTTGCGCGGCGCGAGCATTTCGATCTGCGGCTGGAGATGGACGGCGTCTTGAAAAGCTGGGCCGTGACGCGCGGCCCTTCCGCCAATCCCGCCGACAAGCGCCTCGCCGCGCGGACGGAGGACCATCCGCTCGACTATGGCGACTTCGAGGGTGTGATTCCGACGGACGAATATGGCGGCGGAACGGTCATGCTGTGGGAGGATGCGGCTTATGAGCCGTTGAACGGAGATCCCCTCGAGGCGCTCGAAAAAGGCGAAATCAAATTCTTCGCGCATGGCGCGCGTATGCGCGGGCGCTGGGTTCTCGTGCGCATGAAATCGCGCGACAAGAAGGAGAACTGGTTGCTCGTCAAGGAGCGCGACGACTTCGCCGAAACGGACGACAGTCTTGCGCGGCGCTTTTCCACCAGCGTCGCGACTGGACGCACGCGCGAGGAAATCGAGCGCGGCGCGCCGGTCGTGCGCGCCGCTTCGAGTCGGCGCGGCAAACGCGCCGTATGGAGGAGTCAGGCGATCGCCAGCGCGCCGACGCCCGCCTTCGTCAAGCCGCAGCTCTGCGAGACGGCGGCGCGGCCGCCCAAGGGCGACGGTTGGGCGTTCGAATTAAAGTATGACGGCTACCGGCTGCTGATCGCCATCGGAGCCGAGGGCGCGCGTATCTATACGCGCTCCGGGCTCGATTGGACGGCGCGCTTTCCGGCGCTGGCGCGCGCGGCCGTCGCGCTGCCATGCGCCAATGCGCTTCTCGACGGCGAGGCCGTCGTGCTCGACGCGCGCGGCCTTTCCGACTTCGCCGCGCTCGTAGCGGCGCTGGAGGCGGGCGACGCGGCGCCTATCGACTTCCTCGCCTTCGACCTGCTCGTGCTGGACGAGGCGGATTTGCGCGAAAAGCCGCTGCGCGCGCGTAAAGCGCTCCTGAAGAAACTGCTCGCGCGCGCTGACGGCGCCATTCGCTAGGCCGATTTCATCGAGGGCGCCGGCGCCGTCGTCTTCGAGGAGGCGACGCGCGCCGGCGCGGAAGGCGTCATCGCCAAACGCGCGGATGCGCCTTACCGCAGCGGACGTTCGTCCGGCTGGCTGAAGGTGAAGAGCGATTTCCGGGAGGATGTGGCGATTATCGGCTATATGCCGTCGCTGAAAGGCGAAAGCTTCGCTTCGCTGCTCGCGGCGAAAGAGACGCCCGAGGGCTTTCGCTATGTCGGACGCGTGGGGGCCGGCTATGACGCAACCGCGCGCCGCAGCCTGGCGCCGCTGCTGGCGAAGCGCGCCGCGAAAAACGCGCGGCCCAAGATCGGCGCCGCGGACCGCTTGCCGAAGGGCGCCGTCTATCTTGCGACGCCTTTTGCGGCGGAGATCCGGTTCGGCGGATGGACGAGCGATGCCCAGATGCGGCAGGCCCGCTTCCTCGGCCGTCGCGAGGACGCGCCCCCGCCGAGGACCCTCGACTGCGCCGCCGCGCCACAGTCTTGCGCGCCCGCGCGGCTCGCGCCGATCACCAACGCAGACCGCATCGTCTTCCCCGCCGACGGCGTGACCAAGGGAGACGTCGCCGCTTATTACGACGCCGTCGCGGAGCGTATGGCGCCCCATCTCGACGGGCGCATCGTCAGCCTGTTGCGCGCGCCGGAAAATATCGACGCCGAATTGTTTTTTCAGCGCCATCCCCTGAAAGGCATGACCAAGGGCGTTATCGCCGTCGAGATCGACGGCAAATCCTATTTTGCGCTCGACGGCGCGGTCGGGCTGCATACCGCCGCGCAGTTCGGGGCGATTGAACTGCACGGCTGGATGGCGCGGCGCGACGATCCGGAACGCCCGGACCGCATGGTCTTCGATCTCGATCCAGCCGAAGACGCGCCTTTCGGAGCCGTCCGCCAGGCGGCGCTCGATCTGCGCGACCATTTGAGCGACATCGGGCTTCGCGCTTGGCCCATGCTGACGGGCGGCAAAGGCGCGCATGTCGTTCTGCCGCTCGACCGCTCGCTGAGTTGGGCCGATACCGAGATGTTCGCGGCGGGATTCGCGCGGGGGCTGGCGCGCCAGGCTCCGGACCGCTTCGTGGCGACGATGAGCAAAAGATTGCGGAGGGGCCGCATTTTCATCGACTGGCTGCGCAACAAGAAAACCGCTACGGCGATCCTGCCGTGGTCGCTGCGCGCGCGGCCCGGCGCGCCGACGGCGACGCCTGTGTCATGGAAGAGCTTTTCGAAGCTCGACCGCGCCAACGCCTTCAACATCCATAGCGCCCTGCGCGTCGCGGACGAATGGGAAGATTTTTTTCAAACGCGCCAGACGATTCCTTCGGGCGCGCTCGCCTATACGCGCAAAGCCGGGGTGTAAGCCGGCATTACGGCGCGCGATATCAACCAGTAATTCATTGAATTTCTTGGCGCGCCGGTCAGGACAAACATGCGAACACTTATGTTATCGAGATATCTTTGTAATCGTGGCTTGTGCCAATGTGATGGTTCGTGGCCATTTGTGACGCTGGGCTTCAGGTCGCTCTGATGGCGCGATTCTATAGCCTGCAGACGTTGCGGGGACCGGCTCGACGGGACGACGCTTGCTCGGACTGATAGCAAAGCAGTTCCCGACTCGCCCGCCAACGGCTAGGGTCGCGCGCGTGTTGAATCGTGCCCGGAGTGGCGGTCGCGTGGGAGCGGATAGTGCGCTCCTCAAATTCGACGCTTAGCCCTCCACGCCAAATCGGAAAAACCGCCAAAATGGATGAAAGCCTGAGACAAGCCGTGGCGGTGCTCGCTGTGGCGATGATTGTAGCGATCGCAGCCCGTCAGATTAAGCTGCCCTACACCGTTGGCCTCGTTATCGTCGGCGCGGGCCTCACGCTCTCGAAGGCGGATTTCGGACCTCACCTAACGCATGATCTGATTTACGATCTGATCCTGCCACCGCTTCTGTTCGAGGCGGCTCTCATGATTTCTTGGACGGAGTTGCGGCGGGACGCCCTTCCGATCCTTGCCCTCTCGACAGTCGGAACGGTGGTCGCGGCAAGCGCCGTGGCCTGCGGAATGATGTGGCTGCTCGGCTGGCCAATCGCCTCGGCGCTGGTGTTCGGCGCGTTGATCGCCGCGACCGATCCCGTGGCGATCATCGCCATGTTCAAGGACAACGATGTCCATGGACGGATGCGCCTCCTCGTCGAAAGCGAGAGCCTGATGAATGACGGCGCGGCGGCGGTCCTATTCGTCATGGCCCTGGCTTGGGCGCAGTCCGGCGGCCAGGAGCAATCGGCGCTAGAAACCGTCGCGGCTCTTGCGCGCATCGTCTTCGGAGGCGTGGCGGTCGGGGCGGCTTGCGGCGGCGCGGCCATTCTTGTTACCGGCCGCACGTCGGAGCACTTAATCGAAGCAGCGCTGACAACGGTCGCGGCCTTCGGCTCGTTCTTGATCGCTGAACATCTGCATGTGTCGGGCGTGCTCGCGACCGTCACGACGGGACTGATGATGGGCAACCTTGGGGTGCTGGGCGCCGAGGATAAGAGTTATCTCACAATCAAGGGGCGCGAATTTGTCGTCTCGTTCTGGGAGTTCGCGGCGTTCATGGCCAACTCCGTCGTCTTCCTACTCATCGGCGTCGATGTAGCTGGCGCGCAGTTTCAATTCTATGCTCCGAAAGTCCTGATCGGAGCCATCGCCATCGCGCTAGTTGGCCGCGCCCTGACCGTCTATCCGATCAGCTTGGCCTTCCTGCGCACGCGTTGGAGAATCACCTTTCCCGAGCAACATATTCTCTGGTGGGGCGGGCTGCGCGGCGCGCTTGGTCTCGCTCTGGCGCTCTCGCTCCCGTCGACGCTTCCCTTGCGCGACGAGATCCTGGTTGTGACCTTCGCCGTTGTCGGCTTTTCGATCGTCGTGCAGGGGCTGACCATGCCGTTGCTGCTGCGCCGGCTGGGGTTCCTTTTATAATACGCGGGCGCAGACCGACAGAAAGCGTCCGCTCCGACGTTGCGACGTGGGACAATTCAGCGTCGAGACAAAAAAGGAATCCCGATGACAGCGATGGCCGAGGCTTGGGGGAAATTCGCGATCTGCGTCGCCTTGATCGCGGTCGCGGGGCCGGCGCTGGCGCGCTATGGCGACATTATCGCGCAGCGGACGGGGTTGTCACGCAGTTGGATCGGTCTGCTGCTGCTCGCTACGGCGACATCGCTGCCCGAACTCTTTACCGGCGTCAGCGCCGTCACCGCCGCCGACGCGCCGAACATCGCGGTGGGCGACGCCTTGGGCAGTTGCATTTTCAATCTGGCGATCCTGGTCGTGCTTGACGCCTTGAACCGGGACGGGTCGGTGTTCACCCGCATGGGCCAGGGCCATATTCTGACGGCCGGCTTTGGGGTCATCCTCGTCGGCTTCGCGGGCGCGTCTTTGTTGCTCGGCGCCAGTGAATTCGCCCCGAAGTTCTTTCACATCGGCGTCTTCACGCCAATCCTCATCATCTTGTATCTCGTCGCCATGCGCGCCGCATTCGATTACGAGGCCCGCCTTGCCGTCGCGGGCGCAGTGTCCGGCCCCAAGCCCGAGATCGGGCTTGGTAGGGCGATAGCCGGATACCTCGGCGCGGCGGCGGTCGTGGCCAGTGCGGGGATTTGGCTTCCCTTCGTCGGGCTGGACATCGCCGAGGCCATGGGTTGGCGAGCGACCTTCGTCGGCACCTTGTTCATCGCCGCCGCGACCTCGGCGCCGGAGATGGTCGTCACCCTAGCCGCCGTGCGCCTCGGCGCCATCGACATGGGAATCGCAAACCTGCTGGGCAGCAATCTTTTCAACATGCTCGTGCTCGCAATCGACGATATAGCCTATCAGCCCGGATCGTTGTTCGCGGCGGCGTCGCCGACGCACGCCG
>CAZCJY010000012.1:0-8319 GCA_964498975.1 uncultured Methylocystis sp. | reverse complement strand
ACGCCGTGACGGCCATTGCGGCCGTCATTATGTCGGGGATCGTGATCGTCGCGTTGCTCTACCGGCCCTCGACTCGCTTTTTCGGCGTCATCGGCTGGACCAGCTTGTCGCTCTCGACGGTCTATTTCCTGGCCTCTTATGTGATCTACCTGCACGGCCATTGAGGGGGTGGCGCCGAGCGGCTTCGTGACGGGAGAGCCGGGGGCGCTGTTTCCTTTGCAAAGGCTGGCGAAGTGGAGCTAATTTGCCGGCGGCTAAGCCATTTGGCCGAACGCTTGTGACGCGGGCGAGCCTTGCGGCCTCAAGACGGCCTTGCTTGTCGACCAACCGGCGACGCCCAACAAAACGGCTCCAATACCGCGCGGCGTCAACCAACATACATGACGCTGAAACTACAGGTGAAACCATGAAGCATCCTCGGATCGCGGTCTCGAAATGCGCGAGAAAGATTGCTCGCCGCGCCACTCAGGCCGTGGCGTTCATGGTCATCGGAACGGGGATCGCGTGCGCGCAGACGGATGCGGGCAAAAAGCTGAAAGTCGCCTTTTTCGGCTTCGAGATAATCAACACGTCGCCTGAGCCGACGAGCGACATTGAAAAACAGCGACTTGTCATGATCGGCGACACGTTGACGAAAATGTTGGTCGACTCTGGCCGTTATGAAGTTGTGCCGCTTTCGGATTCGCTAGGACAAAAGATCGATCGAAGCGCCAGGATCACGGGATGCAACGGCTGCCAAATCGAATGGGCGCGCGAGGCAGGGGCCGATCTGGCGGCCTGGGGCACGGTGCAGAAAGTCAGCAATCTCATCCTGAACGAAAACGTCTATGTGGACGATGCGAGGAGCGGGACCGCATATTTCAGCCAGAGTGTCGATATCCGGGGCAACACCGACGAATCATGGGTGCGCGGAATGCGTTATCTCCTACGTTACAACCTGCTTGAGAAACGCTGAACGGGCAAATGAGCACGGGATAGACGCTTACATTGTATGAAAATACTGGTGTCTCTGTCTGGTGTCTTGTCGTGCAAGACTATGCATGATGCCAGACCTTCATCGCGGAAATCAGCAAGATCGCGGCGAGGGCGGGAAGCAACAGGGCGCTCGGCGCGATCGCGAGCAACTGGCCGCCAACAAAAGTCCCGACGATCGACCCGGCCGCCATCACGAGCGCGAAGGTTCGGTTCCGCCCAAGGGTCAAGAAGCTGCGATCACGGCTGTAACGGGCAAAGCCCGCGAGCATTGTGGGCAGACTCACCGCCAATGACAGGCTGCCGGCGAGCTTTATGTCCGCGCCGAACAAGAGCGTCAGCGTCGGGATCAGCAATTCCCCTCCCGCGACGCCCAGAAGCGACGCCACGACGCCAATGGTGAAGCCGCAGACGATGCCAGCGACGGCTTGGGCGGCGCCTTTCAGCAGGGGCTCGGCCGCCGCCGCGTCGTGACCAAAGAGGAGCACGCCCGCGATGAGGACGAGTAGCGCAGCTATTACGCGATAGAGCGTCTTCGAGGCGAGGCGTGTCGCCCAGCCCGCGCCGAGCCAGGCGCCGACAAGACTCCCGGCCAACAGATTGGCGATAACGCTCCAATTGGCGGCGATGATGTCGAACGGCACGGTCCGCGCCCGGAACGGCAATGCCGAGGCCACGACGACGAGGCTCATGGCCTTATTGAGAATGACGGCTTCGAGGGCCGCGAATCGGAACGCCCCGATCAGCAGAGGCAGACGGAACTCCGCGCCGCCGAGCCCAATCAGCCCGCCGAGCGCGCCGATGACGGCTCCTCCCGCGAAGGCGCCGCCGCCGCTTCGGCTTGCGTTTTTGAGCCGGGTCAAATTGAGTGTCATGAGAGCGCATTTCCTGCTGATTTCGCCGACGGGCAGGCCGATGGAGCGATTGATCGCGCGAAGGCCCGGATGGTAAGACTTCGCTTCGCGACGAAGCAACTGTCGGGCCGGTCGAAGCGAGGCTTCGCGCGCCGACGATTGATGTGAACACCCCAGGAAGCCGAGATGCGCGAACGGATTGACGCGATTGACTTCTGGCGCGGCGTGACGCTGGCGACGATCTTCATCAATCACATCCCGGGCAACATCCTTGGGAACTTCACGCCGCGCAATTACGGCTTTTCGGACTCCGCCGAGGCTTTCGTGTTTCTGTCCGGCCTCTCGGTGTCGCTGGCCTACGGGGGCCGCTTCGAGGCGAAGGCCACGCTCGCCGCCGCCAGCGCCTTGGCGCGACGGGCGGCACGGCTTTATGGCGCGCATATCGCCCTGACGCTCGCCGCTCTGGCGCTTTACGGCGTCGCGAGTTTTCTTACCGGTCACAATATGCTGCTCGGCGAGCACGGGCGAGCGACGCCCTTCGTCGATCCTATGCGCGGCATAATGGGGATCGTCACGCTCACCCATCAGATCGGCTATTTCAACGTATTGCCGCTCTATGTGGTGTTTCTGATCTTCGCGCCGTTTCTGTTCGTCTTGGGTCTGCACAATCGCTGGTGGATGCTGGGCGTTTCAGCCGGGCTTTATGCGTTAGCCCGTCAGCTGGGGATTAATCTGCCTTCATGGCCCGACCCTGGGGTTTGGTATTTCAATCCAATGGCCTGGCAGTTCATGTTCGCGCTCGGAATGTTTTCGGGTCTCGTCATGAACGACGGACGCATTCCGTTCCATATGGGAACATATCGGCTGGCTTATGTCTTCACCTTGGTCGCAGCGCTGGTTGTGTCGAACGGTTTCGGCCTCGTCCCGGGACTGGTTGACGCAGCCGGGACATATCTTGACTGGGACAAGACGGAACTCGGGACTGTCCGCATCATCGATTTTCTGGCGCTCGCCTATGTTATCTACTGCTCGGGTGTGACCGCGCGTCTGCGCCCAATGCCGATCTATCCGGCCGCCTCCCTGCTTGGCCGGCACGCCCTGACGATTTATTGCGCCGGAAGTCTGCTGAGCGCGGTCGGGCATATCGTCAATGAAACCTGGACAGCTTCGCCGCTGTTCGATGTCGTGTTCGTCGCCGTGTCCCTGAAGGGGCTCAGCAACGTCGCCGCCGTCTTGGATAGCCGGCGGGAAGCTGGGTGTGTCGCGGCGGCGTGACGCCGATCTGGCCGCCCAAATTGTCGGGTGGCAATGCACTTCGACGGACGGACAGACGGAGGTTGTGTGGCGTCGCAACGGTGTCAAGTTGAACGCGAGAGCGGCGTAACTTCTGCACTTCGAATGTTGGCTCTCGTGCAGATCGGGGGCGATCGACGGCGGTCAGGAGGGCCTCAGCATGTCGCGTCAGGTACGCGCTATGAGAGGGGCATCGCCCCTTTCAAATGCCTCTTGCCGGCGTTCGCAGTGCGCGCTTTTGCTCCGCCGACGCATCGTTCTGGGCCTGATTATTTGGCCTTTGCGAAGCTCTTGGCGCGAGTCGATGACCGCGCTGTATTGTTATTTACGTTACGAGCGAGTAGTATATTAGCGTAGTTGATCGTATATCTGGCGTGGTTTGCAGTGAAGGCAAGATTAAAGCAAGCGTGCCGCTTGTGTGTATGCTTTTGTCTGCACATTGTTATTTCCATGTAGAGCGATTTCTCGCAGTGTGGCTCTCTTCGCAATTCGTTTCTTTTTCAACGCCATGATGCGAGTTGCGCGGATTTGAGCTTGTTTTGACACAGCGCCGGCGCAAGCTCTTGCGCATGACCGGCGACGACTCTTCCAACCTTCGACTCCGCGCCGGAAAAATCCGTGATCGTGGCGGTTCGCCATCGCGGCGACCGCGTTCGTTTGTCGCGCAAGTGATGAAGGCCGTGACGAAGGCGAAGGGCACCGGGATGGGGCCAGCGTCGACGCGCAGCGGTCGCTCCGATCGCAGGCGCAATGGCGCGCCGAGTCGACCCCGGAAAGGGAGATGTTGCCGCATCGGTCGGGGGCAAGCGGCAGCCGATCGGTTGAAGCTCGCGGCCGAACAGCGCGGGCCGGCCCAGCGGATGCGCCGCGTCGTGGTGAAGGCGCGGATCGTGAGGTTGAGGCTCGCGAGCAAGGGCGCCGACGCGCATCTGCGCTATTTGCAGCGCGACGGCATGAGCCGTGAAGGGGAGCGGGGGAGGCTCTACGGGTCAGAGACCGACGCCGTAGGTGGCCGCGAGTTTCTAGAGCGGGGGCGAGAGGATCGGCATCAGTTCCGTTTCATCGTCGCGCCCGAGGACGGCGATCGACTGAGCGATCTTCGCGCCTTCACCCGCGACGTGATGAAGCAGATGGAGGGCGACCTCGGAACGAAGCTCGACTGGGTCGCGGTCGACCACTTCAACACCGGCCATCCGCATAGCCATGTCGTCATCCGGGGGAAGGACGAGGCGGGCAAGGATTTGATCATCGCCCAGGACTACATCACGGATGGAGTCCGGCTGCGCGCGCAGGAACTGGCGACGCTCGAATTGGGACCGGAAACCGACTTCGAACTACGATCGAAACTCACGGCGGAGATCGCCGCCGAGCGCTTCACCCGGATCGACCGGGCGATGCTCGCCGAGGCCAGCGAGGGAACGCTCGACCTGCGGCCGGAAGCCGGGCAGGTCCGGGCCGATTTTGATCGTACGCTGCGCATCGGCCGACTGCAGACGCTGGCGCGCTACGGCCTCGCCTCGGAGAGCGAGCCGGGCGTGTGGAATCTATCCGACCGGCTGGAGCCGACGCTACGTGAACTCGGCGAGCGCGGCGACATCGTCAAGTCGATCAACCGGGCGCTCAAGGAGCGAGGCGACGAACGCGCCTTGGAGAGCTACTCGCTTCACGGCGAGGAGGCCCGGACCCAAATCATTGGTCGGGTAATCGACAAGCGGCTGACCGACGAGCTTGGGGAACGGCTCGGCCTCGTCGTCGACGGGTTGGACGGGCGCGTCCACCACGTCGCGCTCGGCTCCGACGCGATGGCCGATGCCGCCGAGGAAGCGTCCATCGGATCAATCGTCGAGATCGTCCCAGCGCCAGCGGGGTCGAGACCGGCCGACCGCAACATCGCTCAGCTCGCCGGCGCCTCTGGCGACTATCGTCCAAGCATCCACCGCGCCATCGCCGAGGCAAGCCGCGTCCGCGTTCCGGGCGGCGACTATGGCGCCTATGTCGAGAGCCATGTCCGTCGGCTGGAGGCGCTGCGCCGGGCGGGGATCGTGGAGCGGATCGACGCCGACCATTGGCGCACCCCGGCCGACTTCGCGACGCACGCCGCCGACTATGACGCGCAGCGACGCGGGCGGATGACGCTCCGCGTTCTTTCCAACCTCGACCTTGAATCCCAGATCGACGCCAACGGCGCCACCTGGCTTGACCGGGAACTGATCTCGCCCAATCGCGCGCCGCTCATTCGCGCCGGCTTCGGGGCCGAGGTCAGTGGAGCCATGCAGCGTCGCAGGGAGGCGCTCGTCAACAAGGGGCACGCCTGGCAGGTGAATGATGGGACCTTCCGCGCGCCCAAAGACCTTGTCGCCCGGCTGGAGCGAAGCGAGGTCGAGCGCGTCGGAAAATCCATGGCGACAGACAAACACGCGCCGTTCAAAATGAAGGGTGAGGGCGACCGCGTCTCCGGTGTCTTCACCGGCACGACAAATCTCGTCTCCGGTAAATACGCCGTCATCGAGAACGCCTACGAGTTCACGCTCGTCCCGTGGCGGCCCGTGATGGATGACCGCCTCGGACGCCAGATCAGCGGCGTCATCCGCGAATCCGGAATCTCATGGGATTTCACGCGAACGCGAGGGATTGGAATTGGGATGTAAGCGCGACTCAAAGAAGGAAAGATTCAACCTCGAAGACTTTGAACTATCTTCCCATTCATTCGCGCGACCAGATTCGGCGAGGCGTGGAAAGTCACGATTCTCCGCGCGCTGATGATCGCCGGGTCGCCCGTTTTCGGATTGCGGCCGATCCGCTCTCGTTTGGCGCGAAGCGTGAATACGCCAAAAGCGCTCAATTTGACCGACTCGCCGCAAACGAGCGCTGCAAGAATCTCTTCGAAGACTTCATCGACAATCTGTCGGGCTTGCGAACGGGATAAGGTCGGACAGCTCTTATATGCTGCTTCGCTTAACTTCTGCCGCGTCAGCGCGCCAGCTTTTGGGTTTTTCTTCAGCATGCGGACACGGCATACGTCGACCGGAGCACGGCGCGTCCGCCTACGAAAATGCTCATGGCCGCCACTCCATTGAGACGATTTTGCAGGGAACCTACGATTATTCGCTCTCTTTCGGTCGCGCAACCTTGCGAGAATCTGACTTTTGCAGCCTTCCCCGCTGTGTTTCCGAGCCGCCTGACGACGCCACGAAGGATCGAAGTTCCGCTGTCATTGCCGGGCGTTTCCATTTCTTCTCCAAACTGCGCTTCGCGCTGTGTCGAAGAATTGGGCCGTTCAATTGGCGACGATCCGCCGCCATGGTTTCGGCATGGCTCGTCCTCGTCGCGCGCATCAACAAGTTTCCGCCCGCCGGAACGGAAATGGCGATGGCGTTCGCGGACTGAGGCGGTATGATTCGGCTTCGAGAAGGATCAACGCGGCTGACGAAATCGCCATCGCCGACGATTGGCCCGAAGACATTCCCATTACGACGGCCGAAGTCGATGTGTTGGAGATGTTTCTCGGCGACTTGCTCGACGCGTTTCTTCGGCCTCGCCATTGAACCTGGGAGCTTCCCATGACCGACCCCATCCGCGCCGCGCTCTATCTTCGGGTTTCGACGACGCGGCAGGCTGAGGTCGATCTGTCCATTCCCGACCAGCAGGCGCAGACGAGCGCCTATTGCACGCGTCATGGCTGGCGCGTCGTCGCCGAATATGTCGAGCCGGGCGCTTCCGCCATGGACGACCATCGGCCGGAATTTCAGCGCATGATCGAACGCGCCTGCGACGACGACCATCCGATCGATGCGATCGTCGTTCATTCCTTCTCGCGTTTCTTTCGCGACGCCTTCGGCCTGGAGATGTATGTGCGCAAGCTCGCCAAGCATGGCGTGCGTCTTGTTTCCATCACCCAGGAGCTTGGCGACGACCCGTCGCAGGTGATGATGCGGCAGGTCATCGCGCTCTTCGACGAATATCAGAGCCGCGAGAACGCCAAACATGTCTTGCGCGCGATGAAGGAGAACGCCCGCCAGGGCTTCTATAATGGCTCGCGCCTGCCGCTCGGCTATGCGCTTTCCGAGGTCGAGAAGCGAGGACATCGGACCAAGAAAAAGCTCGTCATCGATCCCGTCGAAGCCGAGACGGTTCGGCTGATCTACCGCCTCTATTTGGAGGGCACCCCTGGAAGGGGACCAATGGGCGTCAAGGAGGTGACAAAGGCGCTCAATGGACAAGGGATGAGGACAAGACTCGGCGCGCGCTTTGGCGTTGCATCAGTCCACAAGATTCTGACCAATCCCGTCTATGTTGGGCGTTGGCGCTTCAATCAGCGCGAGGCCAAAACCGGCCGAGCCAAACCCGAGAACGAAGTCATCGAGGTTGCGGTTCCGGCGATCGTCGAGCGACAGGTCTTCGATAAGGTTCAGACGAGTCTGACCGCCCGTGACCCGCGCGTTTTGCCGCCGCGCGTCGTCACTGGCCCAATCCTCCTTACGGGGCTCGCGCACTGCGCATCTTGCGGCGGGGCGATGACCTTGCGCACCGGAACGTCCAAGAGCGGCAGAGTGTATCGCTACTACACGTGCTCGACCGCCGCCCGCGTCGGAAAAACTGGCTGCAAGGGCCGGTCGATCGCCATGGACCGGCTCGATGGGCTAGTCACGAGCCATCTCGCCGACCGGCTGCTTGGGCCAAGCCGATTAGCGGGCCTTCTGACCTCGCTGGCCGAGAAGCGTGCGTCGAGCGACGCCGAAGTTCAGGAGCGGGCTGGCGCTTTGAACGCTGAAATTTTTCATGCCGACGACAAGCTTCGCCGACTTTACAAAATGGTCGAGGACGGCGTCACGGATATTGACGATGTGCTCGGGGACAGGCTCGCCGCGCTCAAGTCCGACCGGGAGCGCGCCAAGGCCGCGCTGGAGCGGATCAAGGTTCAGCTAACCCCCGATTCTGCGCTCGACCCGGACCAGATCGAACGATTCGGCGCTTTCATGCGGGAGCGGATCACGACAGGCGGAACCGCCTTCCGCAAAGCCTACTTGCGGTCAATCGTCGACGCCATCGAGGTCGACGATAGGGCCATCCGCATCTACGGCTCCAAGGCCAGTCTGGAACAGGCCGTCATCGCCGGAGAACAAATCGGCAAGGGTGTTCGCAGTTTTATACGCAAATGGCGCGCCCAAGGGGATTCGAACCCCTGTTTTCGCCGTGAAAG
>CAZCJY010000011.1:11385-24392 GCA_964498975.1 uncultured Methylocystis sp. | reverse complement strand
GAATGCGCTCACCCAGATCCACGATTCGCATAATCGATATTATGGAACTTACAAATGGATCAAAGGCAAGCGAGCGAAGCCTCAGATTTCGAGTCGCATCCCGTCGAAAGCCGGCGTGACATTTTCCGGCAGCGTCGCCGCAAGCGCATCGTAATCCAGATCGACGTGCAGATCGGTCAGCACGGCGCGCTTTGGTTTGAAATGCGCGATGAACTCGAGCGCCTGGCCGACCGACAGATGCGCGCCGTGACGCTGATGGCGGAGCGCGTCGATGATCCAGAGATCGAGCCCTTCGAGATATTGCGCGCTTTCGGGCGGGATCGCATGGAGATCGGGCGTATAGGCCACATTGTCGAAACGGAAACCTAGGGCGTCCATGTCGCCGTGGTCCAGCCGGAACGGTGTCGCGCTGATCGCGCCGCCCGGACCTTCGATCGCCGCCTCGCGTCCAAGATGCAATCGGTGCTCGGTCATCAGCGGCGGATAGAAGCTGCCCGGCGGCGTCCTGAAGATATAGTCGAACTTATTGGTGAAGACGCGCGAGGTCGGCTCATCCATATAGGCCGGGATGCGCCGGCCGCTCATGATGACGAGGCCGCGCACGTCGTCGACCCCATGTGTGTGGTCGGCGTGCGGATGCGTATAGAGCACGGCGTCGAGCCGATTCACGCCCGCGTCGATGAGTTGCTCGCGCAGATCGGGTCCTGTGTCGACCAGCACCTGCGTCGCGGCCTCCGCCGGCCCGCGGGCCACGAGGATTGAACTGCGGCGCCTGCGGTTCTTGGGGTTACCCGGATCGCACTTTCCCCAGCCCTGCCCGACGCGCGGCACGCCGCCCGACGAGCCGCAGCCCAAAATCGTGATCCGCAACGTCATGCGGCAACTTTCAGCGGCGGCATTTTGGTAAAGAGCCGCAGCGCGTTTTCGGTCGTGGCGATGGCGAGTTCGGCCTCGCTGACGCCCTTGATCTCCGCCAGGACCCGCGCGGTGTCGACGACGAAAGCCGGCTCGTTGCGCTTGCCGCGATGCGGCGCGGGCGCGAGGAACGGAGCGTCGGTCTCGACCAGCATGCGTTCCAGCGGCACGTCACGGGCGATCTCGCGCAAATCCTGCGCATTCTTGAAGGTCACCACGCCGGAGAAGGAGATATAGAGTCCGAGTTCCAAAGCCGTTTCGGCCAACGCGCGTCCGCTCGTGAAACAATGGAGCAGGGCGGGAAAAGCCCCCTTCCCCATTTCGTCCCTCAAGATCGCGGCGCAGTCGTCATCGGCGTCGCGCGTATGGATCACGAGCGGCAGGCCGGTCTCGCGGGCGGCTTCGATATGCGTTCGAAAGACACGCTGCGAGACTTCGCGCGGCGCATGATCGTAATGATAGTCGAGGCCCGCCTCGCCCAGTCCCACGCATTTCGGATATTTCGAGAGCGCAATAAGTTCGCCGACCGTCGGCTCCGCTTCCTCATGCGAATGGTGCGGATGGGTGCCGACGGTGCAGAAGACGTCGTCATAGGCCTCCGCGACCGCCTTGACGCGCTCGAAGCGCGAGAGATGGGTGGAGATGGTGATCATCCGCGCGACGCCGCGCGCCCTGGCGCGCGCGATGGTTTCGGGCAGCGACGGCGCGAAATCGGGAAAGTCGAGATGGCAGTGGGTGTCGATGAGCATGGATCATCTCGTCGCCAAGAAGGCCGTCCCACCGAGGACATGCGCGGGCATGACGAAGGTCAAATTGTTTGCGGTAGAAATACCGTAATGCGCCGCAAATCAAGTCCGGCATATGTTGCGGGCGTCCCGCGCTCATGGAAGCGCAAGGTAGGCGGACCAAAGCGGGTGGGCCAAGACGCGGCGATTAGGGCGGGTTGCCGGACGCTCACCGCCATACCCATATAACTATTCGCCTCGTCGGAAGCAGGGGCGCATTAGTGATCGGCGCCCGGAGAGCCAGCGCAAGTCCTGATAACGACGCTCGAAGATCGAGGAGGAACCATTGACGCAATCATCTGCGCAAAATGATGAGGACCGTCCGCTGGCGACGGCCAGAGACATTAGGGACGTGTTGGGAGATATGGATGACGTCACGCTGTCGGCGATCATGAATCTCCGGCCGACGATCGCCGACATCGAGGAAGCCTCCATGTGGATGGCCGGCGATCGCGACGTTTTCGGCGCCGGCGCGCCCTTGAAGGATGTGGCCGGCGAGATCGTTTCGCTTCTCGCCGCCAATGACGAAGAGGACGTCGCCCCCACGTGACAAGCATGGCCCCATCTCCGCCGCCTGACGGCAAAAGGGTCATTCGGATATTTCTGTGCGGCGACGTGATGATCGGTCGGGGCGTCGATCAGATACTCCCCGCCCCCTGCCCGCCAACGCTTTATGAGGAGTATGCGTCTTCGGCAAAGGAATATGTCCGTTTGGCCGAAGAGGCCTCGGGGCCAATCCCGCGGCCCGTAGATTTCGCTTATGTCTGGGGCGATGCGCTCGAAGCGCTTCGATTGCGAAGGCCCGACGCGCGCATCGTCAATCTCGAAACAAGCGTCACGCGGAGCGAGACCGCCGAGGCCAAGGGCATCAATTATCGCGTGAGCCCGGCAAACGCAGAATGTCTGCGCGCGGCGGGAATCGATTGTTGCGCCCTGGCGAACAACCATATTCTCGACTGGGGACGGGCGGGCCTGATCGAAACGCTCGGCACGCTCGAGCATTTGGGGATCAAGACCGCCGGCGCCGGACGCGATATTGAGGAAGCGCAAAGGCCGGCAATTCTAGAAATCGCCGGCAAGGGACGCATTGTCATGCTGGCCTTCGCCTTGCCAAACAGCGGCGCGCCGCTCCACTGGGCGGCGAGTGCCGCCGAGCCGGGGCTCAACCTCATTCCTGATCTCTCCCCGACAAGCGCCGCCTTGGCCTGCGAGATGGCGAAGCGCGCGCGCATGCCCGGCGACATTCTGCTCGTTTCGATTCATTGGGGGCCGAACTGGGGCTATGAAATTTCCGACGATCAACGCCGCTTCGCCCATCAGTTGATCGAAGAGGCCGGCGCCTCCGTGATCCACGGACACTCCTCCCACCATGCAAAGGGCTTCGAGGTCCATAAGAACCGTCTGATTCTTTATGGATGCGGCGATTTCCTGAACGATTACGAGGGAATCGGCGGCTATGAAAAATTCCGCGGCGATTTGTCCTTGATGTATTTCGCGGACCTCGATGGAGCAAGCGGCGATCTCGTCGCGCTGGAATTGGTTCCGCTGCATATGCGGCGTCTCAGGCTTGAGCGCGCATCGAGCGCCGACGCCGACTGGCTCGCGCATACGCTCGATCGCGAAAGCGCGCCGCTCGGCGTCCGCGTCCAGCGTCAAGCTGAGGGGACGCTGTCGGCGTCCTGGACCGGCGTTGAACTAATACGGCGACGTTCGTGATCGTGCTGGAGCGCGCCCCATGTGAGAGAGCATCGGGACAGCAGCGGAGCTCAATCGGTGACCATCGTCCTCAACCACACGATCGTGCCGGCGCGCGACAAGCAGGCGGCGGCGCAATGGTTCGCGCAAATCTTCGGCCTGCGGTTTGACGGTGCGAAGGGCCATTTCGCGCCGGTGCAGGTGAATGATGCGCTGACCTTGCTGTTCGACGAGCACGCCTCATTCGAGCCGGGCCACTACGCCTTTCATGTCAGCGACGCCGAATTCGACGCGATCTTCGGCCGGGTCAAGACGAGCGGGACGCCGTTCGGCAGCGCGCCGGGGCGGCTCCAGGACGGCCAGCTCAACGATTGGAACGGCGGCCGCGGCGTCTATTTCAAAAGCCCCGAGGGCCATATCCTGGAGTTGATGACCGTGGCGCAGTGAGCCGTCGCGCCTGCGTCATCTGCATTTCGTGACGTAATCATAGCCCTTTCCCGAGCGCAGTGAAGCCGCGACATGGGCGACGATCGGATCGTATTTCTCTTTCTCGCTTGCGGGATATTGAAGAAAGACGCTGTTCCAGATCGTGTCGCCGCAGGAAAGCAGCGATTTGCGATAGAAGATTTTGTCGCCCTTGACGCCCGAAACCACGAGCCAGTCCCTGCCCCGGCGCTCATATTCGATGATCTCGCCTTCGAGCGGCCCGAGTCTCAGCGCGAATTCCTCGCTGCGCGGCCCGATGGAGAACATGCCCGAGACAACGATCTGCGCGCGCCCGTCCGGCGAGGTGAAGACGCGCCCGTCGTTATTCTCCGGCGGCGGGCCCATCCGCCAGCTCTCGGGAACCTCCGCCGTCGTGCCAAAGCGCTCATTATGATAGGCGCGCCAGCTCTCCGCGCTCGCGTTCCGCAGTGCGAGGATCGCGAAGAGGGCCGCTAAAAATATCCTCATGCCCGCGCCGCCTCGAAGACGATCGCCTGCATCGGCAGCCGGGTTGGGCCCGCGCCGAACTCCTGCGTGAGCCGTCTGGCCAGCTCCTCGACAATCGTCTCGGGCGACACGTCGTCCCGCTCGCGAATTTGATCGACGAGCGGATTGCCGCAAATCAATCCGGTCGCGAAGGCCTTCGGATCGGCAAGCTCCTTCACGCGCGGCAGCACCGATACGACGATGTCGGCGAATCCCGCGCCGATCAGCGCCTCCTTGATCGGGTCGATTTCCGCGCAGGAGAAAGGCGTCTTCATGAATTGCGGTGGATCGGCCGCAAAAAAACGCTCCACCACGTCAAGTCCGAGCCGCGCGAAGGGATTATAGCGCGGCGCGTCCCAGACGCTGAAGAGATAGCGCCCGCCGGGCCTCAGCACGCGCCTCGCCTCGCGATGCGCGGCGTCCTTATCGGGGAAGAACATCAAGCCGAACTGGCAGACAACCGCGTCGAAGGCGTCGTCCGCGAAAGGCAAAGCGATTGCGTCGACAGCCCGGAACGTCACCTGCTCGTCGGCGCGGAACTTCTGCCGCGCGACCTCGAGCATCGGTTCGTTGAGATCGGTCGCCGTCAGCCGTGCGTCGGAGCCTAGCGCGTCGCGCAGCTTGCGCGTGACGATCCCCGTCCCGGCGGCGGTCTCCAGCACGTCGCGCGGCGCGCTCACCGCCGCCCGGCGGGCGATGTCGGCGGCGTAATCCTCGAAAATCACCGGACCAAGGCCGCGGTCATATTGAGCGGGAATGTCGCCGACGAAGCGGGCCGTTTCGGCGGTCATGCCCCTGCCTCACCGATTTGATGTGGGGTGCGCCCATAGGCCGTCTTGCGCCGCGCCGACTGCGCTGTCCAAGCGCAGCCGACAATGGGTCCCGATCCCGAGTTTCCGGCGTCGCGCAAGGACGTGCGCTTTTGTCCCGGTATATCCTTACTGAGCGGGCTGCTCGGCTGGAGCGGCGGGCTTCGGCTTCGGCTTGGGCTTGGGTTTCGGTTTGGGCTTCGCCGGAGCCGCCGCCTTGGTTTCCGTCGCAGGAGGCGGTTCAGGCGCAGCAGCCGGAGCAGCCTCGGGCGGCGCGGCCGGAGCTTCCGTTGCGACGGGCGCGGCCGGCGCGCTCTCCTCCGCCTTGGGGGCCTGGACGGCGGCGGGTTGTTCCGCCGGCGCCGTCTCCGCTGGCGGTGCGGCGGAAACATTCGGATCGGCGTCCGACTTTGGCGCTTCCGACTCGGCCGGAGCGGCCGGCGCTTCAGTAGGCGCAACCTCGGCCGGCGGCGTTGGCGCGCGGTTCATCCGCTCTTTGATCGAGTCGAACCTGCTCTCGATGGCCGCTTTAAGATTGGTGACGCTTTCGCTCGGCGCCGTATAGACGCCCAGTCCAAAGCCTATCGCTCCCGCAAAGACCGCCGTAACGATCGTCGAAATACCTCTAGCCATTCTATGAGTTCCTCTATCGGAAAAGGCCATGCTACGAACAAGGCGTAGTCACTTAACGAAACGCAGATACGAGGATAATGAGGCAGATGAGCGGCATTGCGCCGAGCGCTTCTGATTCACGTCGATATTGCACTGCTGTGGGTTGCCCGACAAGCCTGTCGCACGATTTCACAAACCTCTGCTCATCTATCCCCCTCCTCCACGAAACGCTAAACGCCGGCGCCGGCAACGCGCCTTCGTGGAGCGAGATTGCCTCAACGGCTCGGAACGTCAACGCAATCAAATGCGCGAATGGGCCCTTTCGACGAAGGGATCGCCGATAGCGTCTCGGCATTTGGGCACCATGCGCTCACATTGACGACGTAGGCGTCGGCCCAATCCCGTTCGCGATTATATTTCGGCAGATCAGTCTCGGCCCTGAGACTGTCCGAGTAATGGACGACGACCGCCCAGGCGACTCCGCGCTGGTATATTCTGATCTTGGCGTTTGCCGGCGCGATGGACTTCGCCTTGATCGCCTGTTGCGCGGCGACTCGCTGCATGCTGGAAGCAATCAAAACGACGCCAAATCCTCTGGAAGCGTCTGGCGTCGGCGCGGGCTGCGGCTCGACGACCGCTGGCGGAGGCTCCGGTTCGACAATGGGCGCGGGGGTTGGCGCAGGTGCAGGCTCCGAAGGCGCGGGAACAGGTGCAGACGCTACGGGTGACGGAGCGGGCTCCAGCTTTGGGACCGACCTCGACTGGGACGCCGAATACCACATGAGCGCCGCTCCCAGCCCAATAACAAGCAGCGCGGGATGCGTTATCGCAACTTCAAAATTGAAAACCTTGATCGCATTGGTGCTGCCGCCCGGAGCCTTGAGCGCAAAAAACACGACCCCTACGGCAACGAGGGCGATACCTACCCAAAACATCAGATCAAGCTGGGTTAAATTCATCCATTTTTCTCCAAAAACCGGAATTCATGAGATTCGGACTATCGATAAATTCAACAGTATAAGCGTAGGCGATAACAGCGCATCCAGCGCGCATGCATATCGATCTTTCTACCCCTCCATGTCCTCCTCCACAATCCGCGGAAACACCGGCGCCGGCGGCGGCAAGGGGGCGCCCTCCTGGAGCGCATTGGCTTCGCCCGCGTGGGCGAAGTCGCGCTCGTCCGGGCCTACCCCTAAGAGATCGAGCAGCTTTCCGGCGGACATAGGAATGAAGGGCTGCAGGGGGATCGCAAGGCGGCGCAACGTCTCCGCCGTCACATAGAGGATCGTCTCCATGCGCGCGGGGTCTGTCTTCTTTTTTGCCCAAGGCTCCTCGCCGGCGAAATAGCGGTTGGCCTCGGCCACAACGCGGAAGATTTCCGACAGCGCGTGATGCGGCGCATAATCCTCCATCGCCGCGCGGGCTTTCTCCAGCGCCCTGCCCGCCTCCGCCAAGATGGCCTTATCGGCTTCCGTAAAGACATTTTTATGAGGCACGGAGCCCATACAATTCTTGGCGATCATCGACAAAGACCGCTGCGCCAGATTGCCGAGATCGTTGGCGAGATCTGCGTTGATGCGGTTGACGATCGCCTCATGCGAATAATTGCCGTCCTGCCCGAAGGGGATTTCGCGCAAAAAGAAATAGCGCAGCTGATCGACGCCATAGCGCTCGGCAAGGTCGATCGGATCGACGACATTGCCGAGCGACTTCGACATCTTCTCCCCCTTGGAGAAAAGGAAGCCATGCACGACGATCTGCTTGGGCAAGGGCGCGCCGGCCGACATCAGAAAGGCCGGCCAGTAGATCGCGTGGAAGCGCGTGATGTCCTTGCCGATGACATGGGCGTCGGCGGGCCAGAAGCGGGCGCGATTTCCTTCTTCCGTAATATATCCTGTAGCTGTTACGTAATTCGTAAGAGCATCCACCCAGACGTACATCACATGTTTTGCATTCGTCTGTGGGCTCGGCGGAATGGCGATACCCCAGTCGAAGGTCGTGCGCGAGACGGAAAGGTCAGTCAGGCCGCGCTTCACGAAGGCGACGATTTCGTTCCGATAATGCTCCGGCGTGATGAATTCGGGATACGCCTCGTAATGGGCGAGCAGCTTTTCGGCGTAGGCGGAAAGCCGGAAGAACCAGCTCTCCTCCTCCACCCATTCGACCGGCGTGCCGGTGGGGGCGAATTTCTTGCCGTCGCGTTCGGAGAGTTCGCCTTCGTCGTAATAGGCTTCGTCGCGCACCGAATACCAGCCGGCGTATTTGGAGAGATAAATGTCGCCATTGGCCTCCATACGCCGCCAGATTTCGAGCGCCGCCTCCTTGTGGCGCTGTTGGGTCGTGCGCACGATGTCGTCGGCGCGCGCGTTCAGCGCCTCGCCCATGCGGGCGAATTGCGCCGCGGTGCGGTCGGCGAGGCCCTGCGGCGTCAGCCCCTCTTTCTCGGCCGTGCGCTGCATTTTCTGGCCATGCTCGTCCATGCCGGTGACGAAGAGCACATCATAGCCTTCCAACCGCCGCCAGCGGGCAAAAGCGTCGACGGCGATGCGCTCATAGGCGTGGCCGATATGCGGCGCGCCATTCGCGTAGGGAATGGCGGTGGTGATCATGTAAGGTGGGCGCTCGGACATGGCGGGGGTCTAGCGCGGTTTCGCAGCGCGGGGAAGCGGCGACGCGGGTCATCTGTCGAGAAACGAAGCGAGCGCCGATCGCCATTCTTGCCGCTTCTGGTCAAAAGTCAGAGCCGCATGCGCCGGACTTGTGGAAGGTAGTTGCGTCAAAGGAATCGTCGCCGCCCGCGTGGACAGCCCGGGCAGAACCAATCGCCGGTAGAGGCTCGCCGCCGTCGCGCCATTGAAGCAAATCAGCCGGATATCGGGATACGCCTCAAGGAAGGGCTCGAAATCATTCGCTTGGACGGTTTGCAGTTCGATCCGCTGGTCGAGGCTGCCGCGCCGACAGGCGCTGCCGCAGACATCCCATAGAGCGACGCCGCGATCATTCAGGCTGCGGAGGCGTTCGGCGTAGGAAGCGCGCACGTCGACGCCGGCCAGGCTGCTCATCAGCGGCCAGAAGGCGTTGCGCGGCTGCGCATAATATTCCTGCGCTTCAAGCGATCGAACGCCCGGCAGCGAGCCGAGGATCAATAGCCTTGCGCCGGGCGCCGCCGCGGGCGGGAAACCATATGAGCGCGCCATGACTGATCTGCGACTCCCCTTCCCGCTAGCAGCGCGCTAAATTGATCGCGCGGAGCATAAGTATGAGCGTAACGAAAAGCGCGCCAAGGGAGCTTGCAAAGCGCTTCGCCGCGAAGCGCGGCGGACGCGGCGACGGATGGCGACGCGAGACCTTCACCTTGGAGCGGCTAGAGGCGCGGGCCAAAGCGCGCGAATGGTTCGACCGCTTTCCCAAAGCCGCCTATATGACCGAAATCGAGTTCTGGCGCGAGTTGGAAGACGGACGGATCGAGTTCACAATCCGAAGATTGCCGAGCGCCGACTGATGCAACTATGAGACTTTAACTTGCCGATAAAAATACAATTATTTTAAATGTTTGTGCTTTGTATCTAATCCTCCTGTAGAAGTTTAACTGAGCCTATTCCGAGGTGACGTCGGGCGTTCGCCAACCGAGATGCTGGCCGCTGTCCACGGCGATCATCTGCCCCGTCACGCTCTTCGCCTTGCTCAGATAAACCACCGCATCCGCTACCCCCGCGACATCCGCGGCATGTTCCAGCGGCACGCCGCGCGCCTCCATTTCGAACTCCCGCTCGCCCAGCGCGGCGTTTGGAAACACCGGCCCCGGCCCCACCGCATTGACTCGGATGCGCGGCGCGAAGGCCTGCGCCATGGTCCGCGTCGCGGTCCACAGCGCCGACTTCGCCAGCGTGTACGAGAAGTAACGAGGCGTAAGCCGCCAGACGCGCTGGTCGATGATATTGACGATCGCGCCTTGCGCGCCCGCAGGCAGCGCGGCGGCGAAATCGCGCGCCAGCAGCAGCGGCGCGCGCAGATTGACCGCCATTTGCCGCTCATAGACATCGAGCACGAAATCCTGCGCCGCGTCGATCTCGAAGATGGAGGCGTTGTTGACGAGGAGAGCCAGCGGCCCGAAAGCGTCGGCGGCCTCGGCGATGAGCTGCTGCGTCGCCTCCACCTCGGCGAGTTCGGCGACAACTGTCGCCGCCCGGCCGCCGCGCAGTCGGATGGCATGAGCCGCAAGCTCGGCCTCCTTGATCGAGCGCGGCGAGGCGTGGAGCACGACGGGACGGCCCTCGCGGGCGACGCGCTCGGCGATGGCGAGGCCAATGCGGCGTGACGCGCCCGTCACCAGCACGGGGCCGCCGCTCTCCTTGCCGACTTCGCTCATGGTTCGACCTCTCGTCGCGTCAGGGCTTCTCACGTCGTGCAAGGCCGGTCAACGCGCTGGCGCCGAGGCGTATAGCGCGCGGAATTTACGAATCATTTTCCAATAGGTTTCAACAGCCCCTTCACAGCCTTCTGGGGCTATCAGTCGACCTTTCAGACCGGATGGGCGCTTGGCGGAGGCCTCAAATATATGTTTATGCCGCAGGTCTCGGCGAAGGCCGAATATATGTTCACCTCGGTCGGGCCGGACAGCTATTTCGATTTTTCCACCAACGCCTTGAACTCGGGCGTGAACGCATCCGCGATCAAGGCCGGCCTCAACTATCATTTCTAGGCGGGGCTTCTCCCGGGGTTTTCTTCATTCGCGCACTCGCGCGACGCCGCCAATGCGCTAGATTAGCCTTTGGCGCATCGGCCGTCGCACCAGCGGACGCCGCACGCCTCATGCGAGGAGACTCCGCGATGGGACTTTTGGACTTTCTTACCGGCAAAGGTAAGCAGACTCCGTCGACTGCGGCAGCGACTGAACCGGCCGCCGCCCCCGCCACGACCGAAGAGAAGCCCGCGACAGCAAGCGCGCCCGAGAGCTTTTATGTCGTGAAGGAAGGCGACACGCTTTGGAAGATCGCCGAGATGCATTACGGCGCCGGCAAAGGCGCTAAATATATGGAGATATTCGAGGCCAATAAGCCGATGCTGACCGACCCGGACAAGATCCAGCCCGGCCAGCGGCTCCGCATTCCCGAGGTTGGCGGGCCTGCAGCGAGCGCCGGCGGCGCCAAGGTCGCTGGCGGCGGCGGGTGGACGCCGCCCGAAGAAATCCGCAAGGGCTGAGTCGGGCTCCTCCAGCGGCGCGCAGCGCAACCGCTATTGCGCGCATTCTACGCGCGCGTCGCTTCGAAGGCAGGGATATTAGCAGCGAAATCGCGGAGCCACGCCGCGAGACGCGGCCGGCTCTCGCGCCAGGCGCCCGCGAAGCGCAAATCGAGATAGCCGAGCGCGCAAGCGACGGCGATATGGCCGATGTCCGGCGGGCCGGAAGGGGGCGCAGCCTCCAGCGCGTCGAGCGCGCGGTCGATCTTGCCCTGCTGGAGCGCGATCGTCTCCGCGTGGCGCAGGGCCTCCGGGCGCGTGGCGGTCTCGTAGCGGATCAGCAGCGCCGCGTCATTGATCCCGTCGCCGAGCGCCTGAAGACGAAGCGCCTGAAAGCGCCGCCCGGGATCGGCAGGGATGACGCGCCCGCCCCCCGCGAGATGATCGAGATAGTCGGCGATAACGCGGCTGTCATAGAGCGACGAGCCATCCTCGAGCACGAGCGTCGGAATCTTCCCCAGCGGGTTTTGCGCGCGCAAACTGTCGGCGGGATCGGCGGTATTGGCCGAGACGATCTCGATGCGGTCCGAGAGACCCAACAACTCCGCGGCGATGCGGATTTTTCGGGCATAGGGCGAGGCGGCGGAGTAGCGCAGAATAAGCATCGACTGTTTCCTGTCACGCGCCCTGTCTAAGACAGCCGTCGCATTGCGCCAATGGGTGACGGCGGCAAGGAGCGAACCAAGGAATGACTTACGACGCCCTGTTCTCGCCGCTGAAGGTCGGCGCGATCGATCTCCCCAACCGCATTCTGATGGCGCCGCTCACGCGCTGCCGCGCCGAAGACGGCCATGTCCCCGGCCCGCTCATGGCGCAATATTACGCGCAGCGCGCCTCGGCCGGCCTCATCATCGCCGAAGCGACCATGGCGATGGAAGGCAACTCCGCCTTCTGGCGCGAGCCGGGGATTTATTCAAAGGCGCAGATCGAGGGCTGGCGGCGCGTGACCCAGGCGGTGCACGACAAGGGCGGACGCATCGCCCTGCAAATCTGGCATGGCGGGCGCGCCTGCCATCCGCTGCTCAATGACGGCGCCATTCCGGTCGCGCCCTCCCCCATCCCGATCACCGACGACGAAGTGCTGACGCCGCAGGGCAAGCAGCCCTATGTGACGCCGCGCGAGTTACGCGACGACGAGATTGCCGGGATCGTCGAGGGCTTCGCCCAGGCGGCGCGCAACGGCAAGGATGCGGGCTTCGACGCCGTCGAACTGCATGGCGCCAACGGTTATCTCTTGGATGAATTCTTGCGCGACGGCGCGAATAAGCGCGGCGGGCCTTATGGCGGGCCGCTGGAAAACCGTGCGCGCCTGCTGTTCGAGGTCATCGCCGCAGTGAGCACGGTTTGGGGCTCGGACCGCGTGGGCCTCAGGATTTCCCCCGTTCAACAGCTACAATAGCATGATCGACAGCGATCCGGTGGGGCTAACGGCCTGGCTGGCGGAACGCCTCAACGCCTTCGGCCTCGCCTATCTGCATGTGATGCGCGGCGATTTCGCCAATCAACAGAAAGCCGACGTTTTGACCCCGGCGCGGCGGGGCTTCAAGGGCGTTTTGATCGCCAATATGGGCTATGACGCCGCCGAGGCCGATGCCGCGATCCGCGATGGCCGGCTCGACGCCACGGCCTTCGGCGTCGCATTCCTCGCCAATCCTGACCTTCCCGCGCGCATCCGGGCCGGCGTCCCGCTGAACGGGCCCAGTCCAGCGACGTTCTATACGCCCGGCGCCGCCGGCTACACGGATTAGCCAACGATGAGGCGGCAGGCGACGCCGGTAATAGGTGTTTTATGAAATGTGTAATAAATATTTATGTATTACGTAGCGCATAATTTAAAAAGATCGCGCGCAGCCCTCCGCTGCGTGCTCGGATCATTCTCGGCGCGGCGGGCCGCCAGGGCCGCGAGCTGGAAAAAAGCGAGGCCCTCATGCCTCGCCGGCCCGCTGAGACCAGGGCGGAGGCCGCCCCTGCTCGACGC